>JAGWMJ010000006.1 GCA_028871815.1 Armatimonadota bacterium
TGGACGAATACATCGTCGCGGACGCTGTCGAGGGCCTGGTGTCGGTGGAGCATGGGCTTGCCGTCGCCGCGCCGCTGCCGCAAGGGCGTGAGACTCTGCAGTGGCGATACGACATCGGGCCGCAACTACTCGGTCTACCGGTACAGTTTGCTTGCGAAAGGATTCGCGGTGCGGTGCGGGAGAACGCCGCGAAGGCGCGCGCACTCGACGCGGCCGCGCAGAACCATGTGCCCTCGGCGAGCGGTGCCAGCGGCGCGACCGGGATCGGCAAGCCGGGCCCGTGATGCGAGGCCGGCTGGCATCATGGCCGGCGGGTTCGAGCGCGCTCTCGGCCGATTACAATGAGGATGGCCACCTGCTGGGCCTTGCCGTCGGTGGCACGACCGCCTACGAATACGCCTATGCCTTCGACGGTGGACGCGGCTGGAAGAAAGACATTTCGGCTGCCGTCTGGAAAGGTTGAGGGCCCAAGTGCGACATCGATTACCAGAAGGCGATGCGCGAGTGCATGCAGTCGATGAGTGACTGCATGAAATGGTCGTTTTGGATACCGACGATGTGCACCGTGAAGTTGGAGCTGCCTGACGCAAGCGCCCACGCAAGGCAGGTTCGTTGTACCATGGACTCCTTGATCGCCTGGTATTCGGCAAACCACGGAGCCACGACATGACGCGGATTACCACCCTCCTGGCGCGGACCGTACGGCGCAGCTGGCTGATCTGGTGGGTACTCGCTTGCGTCGGTTGGTACCTCGGTGCGGCCCGAGCAGTGAGCCAATATCGCCATGTCGCTCCGGTGCTGTCCGGATCGCCGCGACTCGACGCTATCTCGCGGATACCGGCCAGCAACGGTGGTTTATTCGCGCGAGTTTCGTCGTCCGGCCCGGGCGCGTGGCAGTACGACATCACCGCTTCACGGCGGGCAAATTACGTTGTCGTCAGCGCCGCAAATGGCCCCCGAAGGTACAAGATTACTGCGTCAGATGGAAGGTTTTTGGTGCGAACCGTTACCACATCGCCGGCGTACGAACGATTTGGGGGTATCGCTTCGCGCGGGATGGGCGCTGTGGCCACGGCCGCTGTCCGCCTATTGGCACGCAGCCGCGATGGCCGGTCCCCGCACCTTCTTGCCGGCTGCCTCCTGCTCGGCATGCCCCCGAGCGACGTGCTTGAACCAGGCACGCTCCATTCGTCGATCGGTCACAGGAAAGGCGTGGCCTTTATACGCCTTTCCGGGTTGGCGACGCGCCGCGGCGCCGCTATGTTTCTTCGCGGCCGGGGTCGCCCACCAGTTGCTATCGCTCTCCATCTCAACCCCAAAACCGGCCGCTTGCTGGGGCTTGTCGCCACGTGGCCGGCGCGCGGCGCCCGGCCTGCGGGCCGCGTCACGGAAGATGTGACTGCGGTGAACCTGCTCCCAAATGGACCGGCCCAGTCCGCGCTCCAATGGCGACCGCCAACGTCGGCGACGCGCGTCGCTGAATTCCACAGTTTGCCATAGCATGCTGCGGAACAGCTGGCGCAAACACCGATGGCTCGGCCAAACTAGCGTGCAACAAACTCTTCGACGCGTTCGGCGTATTGGTGGTCACGAGCGCGGCCGCCGCGCATGCGTTCGTGCGCGGCTCACGCGGCGTGGCCGCGCTCATGGTCAGCCCAGACGGTCTCATGGACTGCCGATGTGGCGAGGATCTACGGTGCGGCTCCGACTGATGTACTCGGTAGTGTCACAATGCTAGCGGCGAGGAGAACCACCAAGAATCGGCGAGACACAGCATTCGTTTTGGCCGGGGTTGCGGTTGGGGCGCTCGGCTCGCTCGCGTGGTCGATGCGGCCGGCGTTGCAGCTGGGTCCGCCGCCTGCACATGAGTTGATGCACTCAAACGGCGGCGCTGTGTTCGACATCAGGACGAACCGCCTCCTCTCCGTCCACGGCGCCGCAACCGGGATGTACCTGACGATACAGCGGCCGACGAATGCCGCCGCAACGCAGATTCTGGCGAGCGAACACCGGCCGCACTCTCCCGGCCAATCGCTGGAGGGCCCGGTGAAGATCGGGCTGATGCCGGAGAACGCTCCTGCATCCTCGGCTTCGGCCGCGTGGTCGATCAGCCTGCCGGCCGGCCTACGCGTGCGCGAGAGCGCACTGGGCTCCCGCACTACCCTGGGCTTCAGGATGCCACCCACGGTAATGGTCGTGGTCTCGGCAGACAAGCCTGCAGGCGCTCAGCCCAAGGGAACCGCCGGCGCGCAATCGGCGAACCACGGCGGTTAGCGTGTGGAGGTAGGCCACAACCTGCCTGCAAAGTATCGGAGGCTGCTCGCCACGCCGCGACCGAATGCTGGACCAGACACATTACGGGTATTGCGGTGGCGAACGGGGCATTATCGTGGCCGGCCGGCATGCCTGTGTTTATCGCTGGATGTATCGTGTTTCCTCGGTCTTCGCTGGAGCGGTGGGCATTTTTTTTGCGCCTCCACGATGGTTCCTTCCGACGAACGTCCTGATGGTGGGTTTGGCGGCATTCGCCTGCGCGTGGATTGCGGCGCCCTTGTCTACGATGTCGCGTGCCTCGCGCGCGGCAACGCTGTTGACGGCGGCGACTGGAATGTGCTACACTTCTAGCTACAATTGAATAGCGCGGCTCACTTATCGAGAGTGGTCGAGGGATCCGGCCCGATGACACCACAACAACCACCCGCATGTGGCGGGCAGGTGCTAAATCCGGGCAGTGCTCGCAACTGCGAACTGCAAGATAAGGGCGTGGATTGCGAATTGCAGCGCCTCCGGCTCCGTCCGGGCGTGCTTCGCCTTCTTCCGAACGACCTCTTCTGCAGTGCAGGAGAGGTTTTTTTGCACCTGGTTTCGGGTGCGCGCCCCGATAGCGGGGGAAGACCTCTACCCGCATCCCAACAGGCATTGGCTGCCGGCGGCCCGGCTCTACACGCCGGGAAACGCCCCGAACCAGAAAGGAATGCAAAGTGTGATGACCGATTACAAGCTGTTCACCTCTGAGAGCGTCACGGAGGGCCACCCCGACAAGCTGGCCGACCAGATCAGCGACGCCGTGCTGGACGAACTTCTGAAGCAGGACCAAACAACGCATGCAGCCCTCGAGACGCTGCTGACGCGCGGGCTGTGCGTGGTCGCCGGCGAGCTGACGACCAACGCCTACGTGGAGATGGCCGATGTGGTGCGCTCCACGCTGATTGACGTGGGCTACTCGAACACCAACTACGGGTTCGACGGTCATACCTGCGGTGTCATGCTGGCTATTCAAAAGCAGAGCAGCGATATCGCCCGTGGCGTCGACCGTTCGGACGCGGCCGAGCAGGGCGCCGGCGACCAGGGCCTGATGTTCGGATTCGCGACCGACGAAACCGAGAGCTACATGCCGCTCGCGCTCTCGATCGCTCACGACCTGGCTCGCAGGCTCACATCGGTACGCAAAAAGAATGCGGGCCTCGGTCTTCGGCCCGACGGCAAGTCTCAGGTAACCATCGCGTACGACGCCGACGATCGTGCCCATCACATCGATACGGTTGTGATCTCGACCCAGCACGACGACGACCTGGATCTCCACCAGGTGGAGAGCATCGTCAAGGAGCAGGTTATATCTCCGGTCCTGAAATCGTACGATCGTTATCTGCACACCGACGTCACGATGCATATTAACCCCACCGGCCGGTTTGTCATCGGTGGTCCTCAGGGCGATACCGGAGTCACCGGGCGCAAGATCATCGTGGATACGTACGGTGGCGCTGCGCGGCACGGCGGCGGCGCCTTCTCCGGCAAGGATCCATCCAAGGTAGACCGCTCCGCAGCCTACACGGCGCGCTACCTCGCCAAGAACATTGTCGCGGCGGGTCTTGCCTCCAGGGCGGAGATCCAGCTGGCCTACGCCATCGGTGTGGCGGAGCCGATCAGTGTGCGTGTGGATACGTTTGGCACGGGCAAGGCCTCTGAGGCGGATATCGTGACCCGTATCACGGAAGCGGTGGACCTGCGTCCGCGGGCGATGATCGAGCGGCTTTGCCTGCTAAATCCGGAGCGCGTCAAGTATCTCAACACGGCACGCAACGGCCATTTCGGCAACCCCGCGTTCCCGTGGGAGGAGCTCGATCTGGTCGACCAACTGGCCTGACCGCCGCGCGCGGAGCAATACGGACGGCGCAAAACGGAGAGGCCCGGCGTATCGCCGGGCCTCTCCGTTTGCATGGACGTCATCAGCCCCGGACTGCCGGCCCGGTCACGATGAGATTCCGTTCACTTTATGTGAGACAGATGTATCCTACTATTGCAACGCGGTCACGAAGCTGCGCACTGCGCTTCCTCAGGCTGATCGGTCACGGCAGGTCGAAATCGATGGTCGGCGGTGGCTGCTCGTTCGGCGTGGGTTCTTCGGCCGCCGGTTCAGGGGCACGACTGCGGTGCGGTGTGTTATGTCGCCGGCCGGAGCGCCTGGCATCCAGCGACCGGCCGCTGCTGTGCGGCTGGCGTTTCGTGCGTGACGGCGCCGTTCGGTGCGCCTCCTGGTCGGCATCGTCGCCGCCATGTTCCACCGGCGTCGCTTCGGGATAATCGTCGAAGTCCGCACTCAGCACAGCGCGCAACGTCTCCAGATGCTCCTGCATCTCCGGGTCGGTGCTCCACAACGGCTCACCACCACTTACCGGCGCGGTATCCTGCGATTCGGCCGGAGGAGGAGGCGTTGGCGCAGGTTCCGAGACGGTCACGATGGCCGATCGCGTATCGCCAGGCGGTATGTAGCCGGGCAGTCCGCGCTTGGCCAGGACCTCGGCCGATCCAACGCAGAAGATTCGTGTCTCACCCGCTTGCATCTCAATCTGCCAACTTCGCGTCTCGTCGGCTATGAGACGGCCTTCGGTGAGATCGTACAGGCCGGTCGCGGTCGGCAGCTCGATCTGCTTCATGCCGCCCACCGCTGCATGTACCGAGAGCCACCCGTTGCCGGCGCATATCTGGTCGCGGCTGCCGGGCATCCAGAGATGGACGCCAGCATACCGGCAGATGCCGGCCCAAAGCTCTGCCGGCAGTACGGGTTCGCCGATGAATATCGAATTCCAATCGGCATGCTGCTTCACGGCTATCGACGTGAGACCGGTGGCGGAGTACTCGGCAAGAGCAACCGCGTCAGGGTCACTCACAAACCACGAGGGATTGAGACGCTCTCTCGAGCCGATCTCGACTTCGCCCATACTGCTTGTGATGAGATGCCCGGAGTTGACGACGCGTGAGCCGGTCTCACTACCCCACTCCTGCTGTCGAAGTGACATGCCTACCACGCCGGCGGCTGCCTCCTCTGTTGCGATGCCTGACGCGGGGCGCTCTTCGCAACTGCCCGGCGCGTAGAGCCACACGATGGTGTGGCCCCGCCGCTGAAGCTTTTCGCGCACGGCAGCCCGGATCTTCTCCGGCAGGCGAAACGGAGTCATGAACAGGATGAGCCTGGCGTCTGGGAAGCGGGGGTGGAGGATATCGCTCTGCAAATAGAGGCCCATCGAGATGCCGGAAGTTTGCAGTACCTGCCGCAAACCGCTTGTGAACTGCCGGTAGAACTCCTCGCCGCGCTGCAGGTGAAGGAGGCTGCGCTCATCAATTACGGCCGCAACCTGCGGCACGCGCGTGCGCTCGCGATTGCCGAGGAATGTGCTGTACAGCCGCGCGAAGTCGCCGCCACGGTCCCAGATCCCCGCGCTATCCAGCCAGCCCTTGCCCCACAGGTCCATCCAGCCCACGGCTGTACCGGTCGCCAGCGCCCGACCTTCGCTCCGCGCACGAACGCGAATGGTGGTCGTCTCATCCGGAAGCCGTTCGTTATACTCGTCGTCCGGCTCGCCGGGCGTGGCAAGCCAGGTTTTGGTGTCGTCTTCCGTGAGCCACAACTTGCCGTGCAGGCCGATCGAGTCGATCGGCGCCGGCAGCGATGCGGCGCCTCCCGGTGCGCGATCGCGGAACGATGGCGGTCCGCACACGAGGTCGATATCTTCACACTCCAGCAATTTGCCAAGAGCCAGGTGCCCGCTGCCGGCGTGGGAGAACTCCAGTGTATAGCCGTAACATACCGAGACGAGTGCGCGCCATGCGCACGCCTCCTTGGCTGCGCCGGCCAGATCGCACAGTCGCGACGCAGTGCACTCTGAGACAAACTCGCAATAGTCGATGATCGATCGCTGCCGGCGCCCGTCGAGAAATGCGGCGTGCGGCGCAGGTTCTGGAGTCGGTTTTGGCACGTCCACGGAGTCAAAAGTCACCGAGCCGCTGTACCAGGCGGCTCGCAGCGAGACCAGATTGCCCTTGTACCGGTGAATCAGCCAGTTGCGAAAGGCGTTTCGCGCGGCCGGTGATGTATCGAATCCGGCGTCGGCCGGCTGGAACCACTCGGCATGTTCGAGGTGGTAGCCGGCAACGCGGTCGCCAATGGGGCACGCCACGAGGTGGTGTACCAGCGCCTTGAGGCCCTCAGCCGCCAGTTCCCAGAAGGCATCGCTTCCAATCGAGGGTTCGCTCGAGAGCCCCTCAGCCGTCCAGGCCATTTCGTTCCGATTGTTTTTGCGCCAGTCTTCTGCCGCCGAAAACACGATGCGTGGAATCACGTACGCCTGTGGGTCGGCCTCCAGCAGGGTTCGCACGCGCTGTTCCGCTACGGCCAGCGTGCCGGCCTCTTGGCTCACCGGACAAGGCAGGTCGATCAGACAGGAGTGGAGATGTATTCCGGCTGCTGCCGCCTTTTCAACTTCGCGATGTACTGCTTCGCCAGGCGCATCGCCAGGGGAGCCGCCGAAGAAGAGGAGCGGCGGTATCGGTGAGCCGTTGATGTGGATCACCGGTATACCGAAGCTTGACACCAGGTGCACACCAACGGCCTTATCGATCTGTGGCCGAATACGCCTGGGCTTTGCGGGCGGCAGAACAACCACGGGCTGGGCGGCAGGCGTCGGTGTCGGACGGGTGCCCTTGGTTCCCTTTGGCTGTCGTGACGGCTGTCTTACGGCGCTCGGCGCCGAGTCGACCTGTTCCGCCGGTTTATCTACTTTTGCCCGGCTTCGCCTTGCGGGCGGTTTGGCTTGTGTGGGCGCAGCGACATCCTGGGTCGATTCCGGCTCCGGCGCTGCCTTAACCGCCGCGCGCCGCCTTCGTGGCGCGGGCGCGACCTCTGCATCTGCAGAGGCTGCTTCAACTTCGGTATCCGGCGCCTTGGCCGTGGTACGGCGGCGCCTCGGAGCGCGAGCCGGCGCGTTCGCAGAGGCCTGGTCGTCCGTCGGTTCTGCTGGTGCGGTAGTCTCGGTCTGGCTCGGCGCGGTGGTTGACCGCCTTGCCGGCCGTCTGCGCTGGCCTTTCGGCGCGTCGTTCGGTGTGCTGGCGCCGTCATCCTCGGCAGGACGCGGACTCGCCGAGCCCGACGGAATCTCGTCGTGGCTCATAACGTTTCTCCTAATTCCGTAATCCCTGCGGCGACGGATGCCGCCGCTGCGCCCCCGGTTTGGCAACATTGCGCTTAACGCAGCGCATTTGGGCCGGCAGGGTGCTTAGTGTTGTGTGTGCCGAGCGGCTGCTGTTCGGGTGCAAGCGCTCAGCGGTAGCGTTTCAGAATGATCGATGCGTTGTGGCCGCCGAAACCAAACGAGTTCGACATCACCACGTCCAGGTCGGCTGTTCGCGGCTCGTTGGGAACGTAGTCCAGGTCGCACTCCGGATCCGGTGTCCGGTAGTTCCATGTGGGCGGTATCACGCCATGCCGGATGGCCATCAGCCCTAGAATGGCTTCGCACGATCCCGCGGCGCCGATCAGGTGGCCGGTTATCGATTTGGTGGAACTGACCGGTATTCTCCGTGCCGCGTCGCCAAATACCGACTTTATGGCCGCCGTTTCGTTCTTGTCGTTCAGCCCTGTGGACGTACCGTGCGCGTTGATATAGTCGACACTGGCGGGAGAAATGCCGGCCGAATTCAGGGCCGCCCTCATGGCGCGCGCAGCACCGCGTCCTTCCGGCGCCGGCGCGGTGACGTGGTAGGCATCTCCCGACATGCCATACCCCACAATCTCGCCGTGGATGGTGGCGCCGCGAGCCAGTGCGCCTTGCAGTGTCTCCAGGACCAGCACGCCGCTGCCCTCAGCCATCACGAATCCATCGCGTTCCGCATCAAACGGCCGACAGGCTGTTTGTGGCGAATCGTTGCGCGTGGAGAGTGTGCGCGCCGTACAAAAGCCCGCCATACCGAGTGGTGTGATGCAGGCCTCCGCTCCTCCTGCGATCATTACGTCTGCATCTCCGCGGCGTATGATCTCCCATGCGTCGCCAAGGCTGTTGGTTCCCGTGGCGCATGCCGTTGTAACGCAGGAGTTGGGCCCTTGTGCACCCAGTTGTATCGAGACGAGGCCCGCTCCCATATCGCAGATGATGCCCGGGATAAGGAACGGGCTGACGCGACCAGGGCCCCGCTCCAGCAGAATCCGGTGTTGATCTTCGATCGTCTGCAGTCCGCCGATGCCGGAGCCGATGAAGACACCCACGCGCTCTCGATTTGCGTCGTCGATAACCAGGCCGGAGTGCTTTACGGCCTCCAGGGCGGCTGCCACGGCGAACTGGATGAACCGATCCACGCGTCGCGCAGACTTCACGTCGAGCCACGGCGTGGCGTCCCAGCCCTTGATCTCGCCTGCGAAGTGGGTTGGGTACTGCGAGACGTCAAACAGCGTGATGTCGGATATGGCCGACCTGCCTTGCAGGCAGGCATCCCACAGCGTTTCAGGCGACATTCCGGCAGCGGTAACCACGCCCATGCCGGTTACAACTACTCTAGGCGTGCCGTCGGGGTGATCCGTGAGTTGGCTCATGCTGAATGTGACGTGCTCCGAGGGCAGTTACTGGGCCGCTTTCTTATCGATATAATCCACGATCTGGCCGACGGTTTTGATCGATTCCGCGTCTTCGGCCGGGATTTCGACATCAAACTCCGTCTCCAGCGCCATCACAACTTCGACCACCTCCAGCGAGTCGGCGCCGAGGTCGTTTTCTATGCTGGCTTCGCGCGTGATTTTACTCTCGGGTTGATCGAGGTTGTCCATCAAAACTCGCTTTACGCGGTCAAACGTGTCCATAGTGCGTGGGTCTCCAGAGTCCAGGATTATTGTGCGGCCGTAGCCGCTCAGGTTGAAAGCATTCCACCGTCCACGGTAATCACAGAGCCGTGAACATATGAGGCGGCGTCGCTGCAGAGGAACGCCACCACTCCGGCAACCTCTTCCGGGCTGCCGAAACGTCGCAGAGGTATCTGTCCGAGTATGGCCTCACGCCGGGCGTCCGGCAACTCCGCCGTCATCTCCGTCTCGATGAATCCGGGCGCAACTGCGTTGACGCGAATGTTACGAGCGCCTAACTCCCGCGCCAGCGAATGCGTCAGCCCAAGCAGACCGGCTTTGGAGGCCGCGTAGTTTGCCTGACCGGCGCTACCGGCGATACCAACGACCGAGCTGACATTGATGATGACCCCTCTGCGCTGCTTCATGAGAAGCGGCGCTACGGCGCGGCAGCAGTGGAACGCTCCTTTCAGATTTGCCTCCATCACTGCATCCCAGTCTGCATCGCTCATCCGCATCATCAGTCCGTCGCGCGTAATTCCCGCATTGTTGACCAGTATATCCAGTCCGCCGAATGCCGACGTCGTCTCTTCCAGCAGGCGCTTTACATCATCGGCGCTGGCGACGTCTGCCTGAACAGCGATGGCGCGCCCTCCGGCATTTCGGATATGGCCCACGGTAGCTTCCGCCGCCGCGGCATTGTGCGCGTAATTCACCGTTACAGCAGCGCCGGCGCCGGCCAACGCGATCGCCGTGCATCGGCCAATGCCGCGCGACGCTCCGGTTACGACCGCCGTGCGATTCGTCAGGCTCATGCTGCCTGTTCCTGCAGCGCCTGAACCGCGGCTTGCAGCGTCGCGGCGCTGTTCACCGCAATGGCTTGAACGCCGGGCACCGTACGCTTTGCCAGGTTTGTAAGCACTTCGCCAGAGCCGAATTCTATGGTGATGTTCACCTCGCGGTCAACCAGCCACTGCATGGTCTCTTCCCACCGTACCGTGCCGCTTACCTGCTGGGTGAGGCCGCCTATGATATCGGCCGGCGTCTCTACCGGCTGTGCGGTGACATTGCTTAAAACGGCGCACGCTGGTTTGCGGAAACCGGTAACGGCTAAGGTGGCGTACAGTTGGTCACCTGCACGAACCATCAGCGGCGAGTGAAAGGCGCCGCTTACCGCCAGCGGAAGTATCTTCCTTGCGCCCTGCAGCTTCGCGCGCTCCGATGCGTTGGCCACGGCCTCGGCGGATCCCGAAATGACCACTTGACCGGCGCCATTGAGATTGGCCGGCACAACCACGCCACCGCCTGCCGCGCGTACCTCACTGCATATCCCGGTCACTACCTCGGCAGTCAGGCCCAGAACAGCCGCCATGCTGCCCGGATTCGCCGCCGCGGCCTCAGCCATCAGTTCGCCGCGGCGCATTACCAGGCGAACACCATCTTCAAATTCCAGCGCTCCAGCGGCCGTGAGAGCCGCATACTCGCCCACGCTGTGTCCTGCTGCCGCGAACGGCTGCACTTGCCAGTGTTCCTGCAGGCAGCGTACGGCGGCCACGCTGCACACATACAGAGCAAGCTGCGCGTTCTGCGTGCTTCTAAGCCGGTCATCGGGACCCTCGAAGCAGAGCTCTGCGACGTCGAAGCCGGCCACGTGCGATGCCAATTCGATCGCGTGCTGAGCTGCCGAACAGGCCTCCGCCAGCGAGCGGCCCATGCCAACCTTTTGCGACCCCTGGCCGGGAAATAGATAGGCGACACGCGTCATCGGCAGTTTGGCCGAGCAAGTGCGAAGGGCACATTCTGGCTAGTATACCAGTCCCCTCCAGGGTTGGGAGCGAGTGACCCGTTGACCACGCTTCGGCCCACTATACGCCGCCTCCCCAGCGTATAACGTTGGCGCCCCACGAAAGCCCGGAACCGAATCCCACGGTTACCACGATGGATCCGCGTGGCAGCATGCCATCGCGCGCCGCCTCGTTCAGCGCAATAGGAATTGAGGCTGCTGAGGTGTTGCCATACCGCTGCAAGTTGGTGTATACGCGCTCACGCCGGATGCCAAGCCGATCGGCCGCGGCATGCATAATCCGGATGTTGGCCTGGTGCAGCACCAGGAGGTCCACATCCTCCAGTGTGAGATTGGCGCGCTCGAGCGCCTGCTGCGTAACTCGCGGAACCACCTCCACGGCAAAGCGGTAGACATCCGCGCCACGCATGTGGATGCGGTTACGTCCGGCAACGAGACCCTCGGGCGTTATCGGCTCGCGCGTGCCGCCGGCCGGTATCCAGACCTGTTCGACGCCGGCGCCATCGCTGCCCAGCACCGATGCCAGCACACCCTCGTCGGGACTGCACGCCGTCATCACCGCGGCGCCGGCGCCGTCGCCAAACAGAACGCAGGTAGCCCGATCACGCCAATTGAGCTGTTTGGTCAGCGTATCGGCGCCAACCACCAGCACGGTGTCGGCATCGTTACTGCGGATCCAGGCTGCGGCCGTGGCGACGGCGCAGCAAAAGCCCGAGCATGCCGCCGCCACATCGAAAGCGGCGGCGCGGCGCGCCCCGATGCGATGCTGTACCAGACTTGCGGTTGCCGGCCAGAGGTAATCACCCGAAGTGGTTGCGCACAGGACCAGGTCGATCTGTTCGGCAGTAAAAGGTGATCGGCGAAGCGCATCCAGCGATGCGGCGACCGCCAGGTCCGACGTGAACTCGTCCGGACCGGCAACATGGCGCTGCTCGATACCCGTCCGCGAGCGTATCCACTCGTCGCTGGTCTCCACCATCTCCGCCAATTCGGCGTTCGTCAGTATCCGCTTGGGCACGGCTGCGCCGAGTGATGCAAAGCCCGCTCCAATGCGGGGAGAGGATATCGCCTCCTGCGCCAGATCGAGGCTTGAGGCGGGTAGGGCGTCTGCCGTCGTCATGGCGCCGCGCCGGTTTCGATAGAGGGTGAGTTGCGGCTCAAGCCATCTCCATCGAGCAGAGTTGATCACGAAGGGCGCCAAGCATGTCATGCTCAACCGCACGATCTACCGCGTGGCAGGCATTTGCAACGGCTATGGCGTTAGAACGGCCGTGACCGATGAAGACGAGGCCATTCACGCCGAGAAGCGGAGCTCCGCCATAGGCGCTGTACTCCAGCCGGCCCTTCAGCCTTCGCATTGCCGGAAGCAGCGGTACCAGCATCGGCTTCATCCACCGATGCCGCTCCAACTCCTGCTTCACCAGGCGCATCACCATCTCTGCCACGCCCTCGCCGGTCTTCAGCACGACATTGCCAACGAAGCCGTCGCAAACCACAACGTCCCAATCACCGCTGAAGATGGAACGACCCTCCACATTGCCTATAAAGTTCAGTTCAGTTCGCCGTTTGGCTGCGTCTCGAAGCAGTTCGTTCGCGCCTTTAACCAGGTAGTTACCCTTCGCGTCTTCCTCTCCATTCGAGAGCAAACCGATTCGTGGCTTCGTGATGCCCAGCACTTCGCGCGCGAAGATCGTTCCCATTACGGCAAATTGAAGCAGGTTCTTGGGTTCGCAATCGACTGTAGCGCCGGCATCCAGCATGACCATCGGATTGCGCATGGAGGGTAACAACGTCGCGATGGCGGGCCGATCGATTCCCTTGAGACGTCCGAACGTCAACAGGGAAACCGCCATCGCCGCGCCGGTGTTTCCGATGCTGAGCAGTGCATCCGCGTTGCCGAGCTTGACCTCGCGCGCAGCTACCACCAGGCTGGCATCGGGTTTGCTGCGCATCGCCTGGGCCGGCGGTTCATCCATCTGGATGACTTGCGCAGCATTAAGCAAGCGCACATTGCTCAGCGCCGGTTTGTGCCGGGCCAGTTCGGCCCGGAGCGCAGCTTCCGCGCCAACCAGCACAAACTCACTGGATGATTTGGCGGCGGCCTGTAATACGCCTCGGCAGACCTCTGCAGGCCCGAGGTCGCCGCCCATAGCGTCAACAGCTATACACTTGCGGCCGCCTTTACCGGGGCGGGCGGGCACGCTCAGGCCCCGTCCGCGGGATTCTCGTCGGCAACATCAAACACCTGACGACCGCGATAGCGACCCGTACCCAGATCTACGTGGTGCAAAAGCGCGAAGCCGGTGCGGGCTTCCATGCTTGGGATTATCGCCGGATGATGGCTCAGCTTGTAATGGGTACGTCGCTTACGGGTCCGCTGGTTGGAATGGCGGCGTTTTGGTAGTGGCATATGCTCGGGTCCTTTTTAGTTTAGCCGCTGTCGGAGTGAGCAGCTGACGGCTCATCCTCTATCCTGCAGCGCAGGGCTTCAAGTGCGGCAAATGGGCTTGCAGGGTTGGCGCGCGCCCGCGCCAACCGACCATCTAGTATCTCGGCATCCAGTTTGCCGCACCCGCCGCACCGGTCGACCGTTATGCGCGCTGGTTCCGGTCTGGATGGCGTTTCAAGGATAATGTACTGGCGCAGGGCCTCCACAAGATCGAAGTTGTGTCCGCTAAAGAGTTTACCCGCAATCTCAGCGCCATCCTCCAGTAGGTTCACCTCGGGACGACGCCCGCGCTTCCCGGCAGGCACGCGTTCGATCTCGATCTCCTCTTCCAGATTCACAGCGATCGGAAACTGAAACCAATGGCAACAGCGCGCGCACGGCACTTCGATGGCGGTTGTGGCGGCTCCGCGAAGAATGAGCGTGTCACCGGCGTTGGTAAAGGTTACTTCGCCTTCCACATTCGTGACGCAGGTCACATCAGCATCCACAATCGGCGGCAGTGAGAATCTGAACGATGCTACGGCACCGATGTTGAGCAGAACTTCAGAGACATCGATGAGCACGTCACTCGGTCGGCGCAGCCGCCTCCGGTTCCAGCGCCTGGCGCGCGCGCTGCACCCGTTCGAGGGCGTGCGCCACGCCGGCCTCAACTTCCATCAGCAAGCGCATCGAGTAATCGTCGGCGCCCTGGCGCATCGCATCCGATTCGGCGCGGGCATTGGCAATCATCCGGTTCGCCTCGTCTACCGCCTCGGCCATGACCTCGCTTTCCGATACCAAAAACTCGGCGCGTTCGCGCGCCGCGCTCAGGATTGCCGTCGATTCGGCGTGCGCGTCGGTGCGAAGCTTTTCCGCGTCGCGTTCGGCATCCAGGCGAACCGTGGCAGCGTACTCGTCGGCATCCACGCGCAGCGTCTTTGCTTCGTGCTGTGCGTGCTCCATGGCTTCGCGGGCGACCGTACCGGCACGATCGCGAATCTTGTCGGCCTCTTCAATCGCGCGATTCCGCGTAAGCTCCGACTCCTGCAGTATGGCTGAGCCGCGTTTTACCGATTCGGGCAGGTTCGCCCGAATCTTCATAATCAACAGCGCCACGCGTTCCTCATCCAGGCCGACTAGAATGCGGCCAGGCATGTGGCGCACGTGGGTAAAAAGCTCCTCAAGCTCGCTGAGCAGCTTCAGGATGTCGACGCCCTGCACGGGCGTGCTCAGTTTTGGTGGGGCTGCGGCGGTCGCCGGTGGATTCTGAGCGGTCGATTCAGCCGCCCTCGTTTTGTCGTTGGTTTCGGAGCCGTCGTTCGACACTTTCTGGCACCAGACCTTTCAGTGCGCCGCCCATGCGGGCGATCTCCTTCACGATGCTGGAGCTCAGGTAGGAGTACTCGGCTCCGGTCATCAAAAAGATCGTCTCCACCTGCGGGCACAGCCGGCGGTTCATCATCGCCATCTGGAGTTCGTATTCGAAGTCCGATACGGCACGGAGGCCGCGCACAATGGCGGTCACACCATGGCGGGTTGCATAGTTTACCAGCAGGCCCTCGAAAGTGTCCACAGAAACGGTTGACAGGTGTGCGCACACCTCGCGCGCCATGTCCAACCGCTCATGCTGCGAAAACATGGGTGACTTACCGCTGTTGGCTGCAACGGCCACGGTAACACGGTCAAACAGTGTTACGGCCCGTTCAATGATATCGAGGTGGCCGGCTGTGAGAGGATCGAAGCTGCCGGGCACTACCGCGTGGGTTTCGCGGTCACGCATCGTGGCGCCGCATCACCAGTACCGGGCAGGGTGCATATCGCGCAACGCGATCGCTGACGGAGCCCATAATGGCGCGGCGAAACCCGCCAAAACCGCGGCTGCCCACCACAACAAGATCGGCTGGATGTTCGGATAGGTCGTGTAGGATCACGGTAGAGGCGTCTCCCGTGGCACGGTGGAAATCCAGCGCGACACCACTGGCGCCGGCAGCCGCCTGCGCCTGCTGCTCTGCAGCGGCCGCCTCACGGTCATGGCTCTCCGGTTGAGCGTAGATCGCGCGCAGTCGCGCACCGAACAGGTGGGCCATTTCGGCGGCTGTCGCTACCGCTTGAGCAGATCCCGGCGAGCCGTCTACCGCGGCGGTGATTGCCGCAATCGACGCGCCGGCGCCGGCTCGGTCGTGCACAATCAGCACGGGGCAATGCGAGGCGTGCAGCACGCCGGCTGAGACACTGCCGAGAAGCAGCATGCTTACATTGGAGAGTCCTCGGCTGCCGATCACAATGAGATCGGCATGTCGTTCTTTGGCCTCATCCACGATTGCCAGCGCAGGGTTTCCCCACAATTGCGCGATTTCCGGGGTTTGCGAAAGCCCGGCCAGCGCGGGCATCGCAGCCTGTTTCACAGCGTCCAGTTGTTCGCGAGCCAGGGCATCTGCATCCAATGCTGCCCAGGCGGCAGATGCCTCGCCGGTAACGGTGGTAACAAAGATGCGATCGTCGAACACGTTCAACGGAATCAGCGCCGCGTGCATCCGGCTGGCGAGAAGCACGGCAAAAGAGATCGCATGTGCGGATAGCTCGGATCCGTCGGCGGCTGCGAGAATGGTCTTGAACATCGTTGGCGTTTCCTTGGTCACGGCCGCAGCCTGGCGGCCACTTGTGAAAGTTTACCCCGGCAGAGGTCGGCTGGGCGTACGGTGAGCTTCGCGAAAGCTTACGGTTCGTCGGCTCGTCCGTCGCTGCCATGTGGCGCTTCGCTACTGCCCAAGGCGGCACGCGTGGAAGCCGGATTGCGCGCCAGGGCCAATACTGCAGCGAAGTCGAATCCGGCCGGGTCGGTCTTGCGGCCCGGTGGAAGGGCGATGGCAGCGTGGGATACGATGCGACTATCGGGAATGGTGTACCGCGAGCGCAGAAGGCGAATGATGCCGGCCACCGCGGCAACCTGCGCCGGTGGATATGGATCCTTGCCGTCATTGCGGTTTACCATCTCAATGCCCACGCTGTAGTCATTGACGCGTGGTACGCCGTCGAGCACCGACACGCCGGCATGCCACGCCCTACGCTCTACCGGCACCATCTGCACCACCGTGCCGTCTTTGTCTACAACGAAGTGCGCCGATACCTTGCGGTCCGGGTCTTCAAATGCCGCCACCGTTTCGTTAAGCGATGTGAGCACGGTGGCGTGAAGCACCACACAGTTGATGACCGTGTTTGCGGGACGGTTATCGTAATTGGGAGATGGTATGTAGATATATGGCAGGGCGATCGGCGCTTTAGACATGAGATTACGGTGCCTGTGGCCTTTGAACATCAGGAGGACGATGGCGGCGACAATAAGCCCCAGGATTCCGATGCGGATCGGCGCCTGGGGCCGTTTTCGAATTCTAGCGGCCAGGAAGCGGAGCGTGCCGGCACGGCGGCGGCTCGGCGGGCTCACTTCCTGCGCCGTCGGCGCGCGTGGTGGCGGCTGCCGGCAGGCGGAGGCGGTACTACGGGCAGCGCCGGACCGGTGCGCACCAGTACCGATTTGCTGGCGATGACATGCCAGGCCGAGTTGAACACGCGGAGGGTGATGCGGTGCAATCCGGGCTTGACCGAACCGGAATCCCACGTAAAGTCCCAGTCATTCGGCAGCGCCGCGGCGTAAATCCCACGGCCATCCACGAAGTAACGCACCACGACCCGGTCGCTCCGGCCGCGTGCCCAGCAGGTGAGGTGGACGAGGCCGGAGAGGCGCGTACCGGCGAGCAGAGGCATGGGCTCGGCGGCAGGTGGATCGTCGGCGGGCTCCTCGGCGCCTAAAAACCAGGGCGACGAAATCGCCTCGCGATATGCGGCGGTTATTGTGGGGTCATCGGTGATGCTGTAGTCATTGTACGGGTGGCCGGGCACAAAATGGATCGCGTCACCATCAAAGTAGTTAATGCACTTCACGCGTGGATAGATCCGCGGAAGCGAAGCGTATAGCGTCAGGATAGCGCGTATAGCGAAGGATGCGCGTGTGCGATCTTCCGCCGCGGCATCGTGGGTGGCGCCATATTCACAGATCATGATCGGTTTCCGGGCCGCATAGTGATCATATACGTACCGGAGCAGGTCGCACGGATGCTCCTCTGCGCCGGGTTCGGTCCAAAGGTTGTTGTGCAGCGTGACGCTGTACATGTTCACGCCTACCCAGTCCACGGCATCGTCTCCGGGATAGTAGGCGTCCATGCCCTTGGTGGGGATCATGTAGGGGCACCAGACCATCGCGACGTTTGGCGCCAGGCGCGCCATGACATCATGAACGAGGCGAAACTTTTCGCGAAACAGCGCCGGGTCGGGGTGGTAGGCGGTCCACGAACCGTTCATCTCCGCGCCGAATCGGAGGAAGATATGAGCGCCTGAGGCCTTCATCTGCTGCGCCAGCTGTGTCAGATAGGCGCCGTCACGAACGCTCTCCATTCCATCATTGGGCTCGAGCGCAACCTGCACCATTTTGCCTTCGGCCGCCAGATGCTTGACCCATGCAAGTGGTAGTGGCTTTCCATAACCGAGATAGAAGAAGTAGGTGGCGTGCGTCCGGCCGGTGATCGCCTCAAACTCCTTCGGATCACGATGGACAATATGGTTTGCGTCGGTTACCGTTTGCCGGAGGTCTCCGTCGAAGTCGATAAACGCTCCCAGGTAGCAGCCTAACTTCGGCTCGTATTTGGCGCCGGTGTACCACCGTGTCAGGTCGGGCCCAACCGGCTGCTGGTACATATAGAGTTCCGCGGCAGGCTCGCCGCGCACTACCTGACTGTGCGCCGGGCGCAGCCTACGAGCCCCGGGCGGCGGTGGCGCCGCTATAGAAGCGATGACGAGCAACGCACAGAGAACAAGGTTACGATGATACATGCGAATCTATAAGTTCGGCGAAAGCAACGTGCGCCGAGTGCGATACGAAGCGGCTCCATTGTAGACCATAGGCAACGGAGTTGGCAGACGCAAACCAACCGCGCCGAGGCACTTTGCCGGCGGCGCGGTTGGTTGATCCGACTCGATTCGCGAACCCTCTTATGGCGGTCCGGGTACGGTGTGTGGGCGCGACGTGGTGAGTGCCGGAGGAGGCGCCGGCGCCTTGAGCCCTTTTCCCCCACCGGGCCTGGGAACGCCGGGAGGCGCGCCGGATGCTGCCGGTGCGCCCTTCGCCGCCGGTGAACTGTTGTCGAAACCAGAGTTTGGCGGCGGCGTCGCGGGTCCGTTATCCCCGCTCGAGCTGCAGGCCAGGGGGACAGCGCAGAGCGCCGCCAGCAGCACAGCCGCCAGATACTTCTTCATGGGTGCGAGTTCCTCTTCAAGATGCTCACGGTGCATGCGTGCGAAAGGAGGAGCTTCCGCTGCCGGCGCTCCTCCTTCCGGACGCCTTTATAGGCTGTTTGGTCCGGCAGATGCGCCGGACGGGAGCGGACCTAGTAGCGCGGATCCCAGTACGGGTAGGTCCAAACAGCGCCGGTGGTGCTGTAAGCGCACTGTTCCAGCGAGTTAAACCGCATCGCCTTGGCGTGGCCATCGCAGAATGCGATATTGGCGAAGCCACTGTTGATGCCGAGATCGAACTCCGTGTTGGCCGGGTTGTTGAACAGACCCACTCGCTGCGTGGCCTTGTGGACGTAGTACGTCCAGCCCGGATAGTAGTTGATGGGGTAGCCGCCCCAGTTGGTGCAGTTGGCCGAGTTGTTGTCATAAGCGGGCCACACGGCCATGTTGCCAACGCCCAGCTCTGGCGACGGATCGCCGTTCACGCCCTCGCCCCAGGTGCTGTCCGCGGTGAGCAGGATCAGCTCGGCCGGGCGCGCCCATGAGGATTGAGCGGCATCATTGGACTTGAAACCGGTACCGTTGCCGCAACCACTCCAGTCGCCGCCGGGTCCGAATTCGGTGAGCAGCATGTTCACGGCCATCTGTGAGAAGCAGCCCTGGTAGATGCCGCGCTGATCCAGCTGTGGTACGTACGGGAAGCTGGTGATGTACGGGTTACCGATAGCCGATGGCCAGTTTGTTTTGCCGATTTCGGGGCAGTATTGGATGTCGTGATTCTTCACATACGGGAAGATGACGCCTGTGAACATGGCGTCGGGCTCGTTGGGATCGGTGCCCGGCGTGCCCCAGTCAGGATAGCAAGTCGTACCGCCGCCGGCGCAGCATCCATATAGCGACGAGCCATTGTTATCCGTCAGTGGGATCTGCTCGTCGTAGTCCTCGGAGTACATGAGGGTGCCGAGCGCATACTGTTTGACGTTGCTGAGGCATGAGGTCTGCCTTGCGGAAGCCCGTGCCTGAGCGAAGACGGGGAAGAGGATCGCCGCCAATATCGCAATGATAGCGATAACTACGAGCAACTCGATGAGCGTAAACGCCCGTCTGGTGTTGCGTGCCATATACATAGCCTCCAGTCCTGCTCGATGTAAGTCTGCGGGCGGTTTGCCCGCCGGATGTGTGCTATGGCTGCTTACTGCTTTGCAGCTCGTAGGCTCCGGTCGCACGTGGTGACGAGAGCGCATCAGCGCGAAGAAGATATCACGCTGACAGTGGATTATTACACAGCGGTCGCGCGATTCCTTCCGACTCACCAGTTTTTTGGAAGAATCTTTTGCTGCGCCCGGATCATGGCCGTAGACCACGGCTTTGCGCCTGTGTGTCACCGGTGGCGGAGTTGGAAAGGCAAAAAAGAAAGCGCCGATGGCGGCAGCCAACGGCGCTTCGACTCTCTGCGCGGAGCAGACTGCAGTTCGCGTTAAACGGCTACAGCTTCGGCCCGTCTTTCGGAGCGCTTGCGCATATTGGAGTCGAGTATGCGTTTGCGCATGCGGATGTTGGAGGGCGTGACCTCTACCAATTCGTCCGGACCGATGTACTCAATGGCACGGTCCAGTGACATGATTGTTGCCGGCGTGAGTCGCACTGCAATCTCGCTGTTCGAGGCCCGCATATTGGTGAGGTGCTTGGTTTTGCAAACGTTCACCTCAAGATCGGTATCCCGCGAGTTGCGTCCAACAATCATGCCCGCATAGACTTCGGTGCCGGCCGGTATGAAGAGGATGCCGCGTTCCTCGGCGTTTGCCAGGCCAAACGCGGTCGCGAGGCCATCATCCGTCGCGAGGAGGGATCCGTTCCGGACGCGTGAGATCTCACCGGCAAATGGCCGGTAGGCATCAAACACCGAATGTACGATGCCGGTGCCCCGCGTGGCCGTCAGCAGGTCGTTCCTGAACCCCAGCAAGCCGCGCGTTGGCGCCAAAAAGCTGAGGAAGGCGCTGCCACCATCGAGCCGCATCTGCTGCATCTCGCCCCGGCGCCGGCCCATCTCTTCGAGTACAACTCCCTGATACTCCTCCGCCACTTCCACCTCAACGCGCTCCCACGGTTCAAGCTTGTTTCCGGCCTCACCCGTTTTGAAGATCACTTCCGGCTGCGAAACCTGCAGTTCGTATCCCTCCCGGCGCATCGTTTCGATGAGGATCGCCAGGTGAAGCTCACCACGGCCGCTTACCAGAAACACATCGGGAACTTCCGTCTCGTCCACGCGAAGGCTCACGTTCGTCTCCAGCTCCGTGAAAAGGCGCTCCCGGAGTTTACGACTGGTGCTCCACTTGCCGTCGCGACCGGCCAACGGGCCGGTATTAACGCCGAACGCCATCCGAAGCGTGGGCTCATCGACGCGCGCCGAATGCACGGCCACGGGGTCCGCGGCATCTGCAATCGTCTCGGCAATGGCCACGTCAGCCAGTCCGGTTACAAGACAGATCTCGCCTGCTGGGGCTTCATCTACGGGCACCTTCTTGAGACCCTCGAAGATATAGACTCCTGTCGCCTTTCCCTGTCTCACATTCCCATTTCTATCGATCAGCGCAACCGTGCTGCCCGAACGCATGGCGCCGGACTGCACCTTCCCGATAGCATAGCGACCGCGAAACGAGTCGTAATCCAGGTTGGACACCAGCATTTGAAGAGCGGCGGATGCGTCTCCCTCCGGCGCGGGCAGCTCGGCGAGTATCGTCTCGAACAGCGGCCGCAGGTCCACGCCCGGCTGAGCCGGGTCGAGGGATGCGACGCCTTCGCGCGCTCGGGAGTAGACGATGGGGAAGTCGAGCTGGCGTTCATCTGCGCCGAGCTCCACAAAGAGATCGAAGGTGCGATCAATCACGTTGTCGGGCCGCGCATCTGCACGGTCCATTTTGTTCACCACAACGATGGCACGGTGCCCTGCGGCCAGCGCCTTGGACATCACGTAGCGTGTTTGCGGCATTGGTCCTTCAACGGCATCGACTACCAGAAGCACCCCATCCACCATGCCCATCACGCGCTCAACCTCGCCTCCGAAGTCGGCGTGGCCGGGTGTATCCACGACGTTGATTTTCACATCGTGATAGCTGATAGCCGTGTTCTTGCTGACGATCGTGATGCCGCGCTCGCGCTCCAGGTCGTTGCTATCCATCACCCGTTCAGCAATCTCCTGGTTGGCGCGGAAAACGTTGCCCTGGCGGAGCATGCCGTCTACCAGGGTGGTCTTACCATGGTCAACATGCGCTATAATAGCTATATTACGTATTTGTGGACGAGCGATTTCCGGCATTACCTGCTTTCCGAACACCGGTGTCAACTCCACGGCACACACAAGAACGGCGCGGACGGCGTTACCGACCGCGCCGCATCAGCGCGCGCAATGAAACCGGCGTTCTTACCTCTTCAGTATACCCCGTTGCGCGCAACAGACCAAACCGAGTCGACGTCGGCTTCCGCCAGGGTGACGGATGGGTATAATAGAGCCTCTTCTCGGGGCTATCGTCTAGCGGTCAGGACGGCGGGTTCTCAGCTCGTTAACCGGGGTTCGATTCCCCGTAGCCCTATCCTTACACACGAGAGCACTGGCTTACCGCCGTGTCGTGTGCTGAAAGCCGGCGCCTTGCCGACTGACCGGGCCACACTCCCTGCCTATTGCGGTCAGCCCGAGAGACGCGGCGCTCCGGCTCAACCCATCCTGCTCCGCAGCCACGCAGCGCTCTTTGGAAGCGCGGAGTCGGCCGGCTCGGAGAGGCCGCACTCAAACGCCATGGCTCCCTGGAAGCCGATTTCACGTAGCGCCGCCAGGATGCCGGTGTAATCCGCGCTGCCCGTTCCAGGTTCCAGGCGTGTCGTATCGGCCAGGTGTACATGTCCGATCACGTCGGCGCATTGGCGAATCGTCGCCGGCAGGTTGCGCTCCTCAATGCTCATGTGGAAGATGTCGCTCATCAGTCGGATCCCGCGCCCGTTCAGAGCGCGTACCACGTCGGCGCCATCCGCCTGTTTCGGCAGGCTGTTGGATTCATAACGGTTCAGTGGCTCCAGCAGCACGCAGACTCCATTCTGAGCCGCGTGATCTGCCAATGGAGCCAGCATCGCCAGCAGCAGGTCGCGTTCGACCTCGGCCCGTGACTTCCACGGCGATAGATCCGGCACGCGATCGTTACCGTTGAAGATCGGCACGATAATTGGGCCCAGTGCGCCAACCTCTGCCGCCTGGTCCAGCTTTTTGCGAAACGCATCCGAGCACGCCTGCCGCCGGCTGCGGTCCGGATGGACGACCTCCGACGAGAACCCGCCGCAGATCGACGAAGGCTTTACCGGGCTGCTCAGCAGCTCGCTTTTGCGCTCTGCCATACCGGCTGGATCGTTCAAACGTCCGCCATCGAGCTCTACCGCGTCGAATCCGTAGCGATGCAGATTCGCCAGCTTCTCTCCGAACGTGCTGCCCGGCACAAGACCTTCCTGACAAGAGAGTTTCAAGTTGATAGTCCTTGGATCGTGTCACGCAGGGCTTAAGCCAGCCGGCATACGCGGCTGGCTTAAGCCCATCTCAGCGCGGCTCGGCGGCGCAGTTACTGAGTGGTGGCGGCCTGCGTTTGGGCGAGCAGTGGCTCCATAGCCGCTGCGATGCCGGCTTCTCCGGTGCCGAGGTCTACCTTCGGGAACAGCCACCAGTTTTCCGTCCAGGTAATCGTCTGCCCAGGTTCCACGTGCCGCATCGGTCCCAACGTCTCCAGTTCCAGGAATACATTGTTCGTAAACGACTCGTTGTTGCAATCGTAGTCGGGGTAGGTGGCTTTCGCGTCGAAGCTGAACCGCTTCACGAAGAGCGAGCCGTTGTGGTAGTACGCGGCCCAGCCCTCGCGATTAAGAATGCCGATCTTGTTCGGGTCGGTCACATTGGGATCCTGCCGAAGCGTAAAGAAGCGCTTTCCGAAGGTGAGGCGGGGATCGGTGAGGTCGGTATACGACCACAGCACCATGGGCCTTACGGCGTCTATTTTGGTGTCGTGCGAAACGAACGGTTCCTGCGGGAAGATGGCTGTGCCGCCCTTGTTCATGGCCGACATGGCCCAGCATGCCATATCCACGGCAAAGAGGCCCTTATTCGTCAGGTGGTGCACCACGGTTACGTGCGACCCGCTGGGATCCAGCGTTACGTCGATCTCCTTCTGGATTCCGGTTGGCTTCTCCACCGGCTCGATCAGCTTTATCGTGTTGCCGTCTGTGACGGCGTCAATCGGCGTGTTATCGGGAACGTACGAACGCGGGATGCCTTCTGGTGCGTGCCACAACCGATGGCCGCCGCGGATGTACCAATCGCCAAGATCGGTGTGCAGCGTAACGCCGGGAATTGTTGCGAAAACATTGCCGTCGTCACCGGAGCCAACGAAGGCGTATCGCATGATCCTCGGGCCATAGTCGGTGGCCAAAATCAGCTCAACGTTGCCGTTAGTGATCCGGATGTTGTTTGGGCTGCCAAGATACGAAACCTTTTGCTCGATGGTAACACCTCCCTGTTGTGCAGCTGCAGTTTGTGCAACTGCGCCCACGGCGCACGCCATTAAGCCCGTCGCGATGCCGGCTCCCAATGTGCGTGCCGCCGCGCGGCCGAGTGAAAACGACATGATTGATCTCCGATCTGCTGTTAGTGTTCGCGATTTGCCGGTGGGTAGTTATAGACGATTCTAAGCCGCCGGATTTGGGCGTCGCCCGCCCGCAGCGTGCCGATTTTCAGTGGTGGCGAGCCGATGAAGTTCTCGAAGATATCCACCTTGTATTCGGTGCCGAATACCGCTCGCGCCTGGGTGAATGCCGTGAACGCCAAACGGTTGACGGCCCAGGGCTCCATTCGGGGTGGAACCATCAGCCGCATACGGTCCGGCCCCATAAAGCGCATGCCAACCGCCATCCGCGGGCTGTGGTTGCGATACCGGTCCTCGAACAGATGCGCGAAGGTGATATGCGTGTTGTCGATTCCCGGTCGTACGTCAGGACCACGTGGAACGGCGCCCACCATGCGCTTGAGTTGCGCGAGCGATGGCGGCCACGAGTTGGCGGCCCGATACGGGTCGTCCGGCTGGTGCGGATTCCAGCTGTGAACTGCCATCCATGTTGCCGCAGTTACGATGGAAAGCGCCAACGCCAGCGGCAGAATCCTCTTGATCACCGGCCTCCAACCAATCCGGACCAGCGGCGCGCCCGTTAACGTTGGGCACCGCCATGGTCAGGCGCCACACCATCCGTCTTGGCGCCTTTCATTTAACCATGCGTGTGCTTTGCACCTTCGCGGGATTGCGGCCGAGCCGATTTCTGTTACTTCGGAATACTGTGCGATTCCGGCGGAAACGGGGACAGAACGCGCGCCCTGTGGAGTTGCATTTCGGGTAGATTCTGATACGATGTGCGCCTCACCTTCGCTTTCCTGACGTGACCAGGGCCAACTATGAGAACTCAACGCAAATCCGGCGCTTTGCTATCCGGTTTCCGCGGCTTCATACTGCTGGCGGCGGCAAGCTTCGCGCTTGGCTTTTTCGTACTTTCGAACTTCTTTCCGGGAGCGGGCGACTCGACGCCGCCGGCTCCCGCGCCCCAAGCCGGAACGGCGCCGGCGGCCAAAGCTTCGCCGCCGGCAAAGCCCACAACCGTTTCGATGAGCAGTGAGCCCAGCGTCGCCGGCACGCAGCGTTCTGACCCTGGAATCGTCGTCGAGCCTGCATCGGGCTCGGGCGCGGTACCCGTAACGTCGCCGCGGCCGAGTGGGAGGAGCACGCTCCGGAGGGTCAGGAATCGAAGCCGGCGCCGGATAAACGACGTCGCAGCCGTGGCGCCGACGGGCGCGGCTGGCTCGGCCCCAGGCGTCGGGACGACGCAAGGTGTCGCCCCTGACGGAACGGCTCCGGTGGCGCCGCAATCTAGCGCACGGAGGCTTTACCATGTGCAGCTCGGCGTGTTTTCCACCACGGCCGCTGCGCAGCAGACGGTGGCAGCGGCCTCCGCCAAGGGATTGAAGACCTACATCGAGCCGTTTACTCGTCGTGGCCGTCTGTTATACCGCGTGCAGTACGCAGCTTACGGTTCGCGCCGCCGCGCCGACCGCGAGAAGCAGAGGCTTTCCTCGCAGGGAATTGACACCTGGGTGGCGAACCCGTAAGGAAGTCGCACGATGCTCGCTGCACGAGCGTGCTTGCGGGCTGGCCTTCGGTTGTGTATAATAACGGTTAGGCGACACCTCTATCGCGGGCCCGGTGGCCTGTCGGCACAGGAGCGTCCATCCCTTCATCCCCCCGCAACCGTGGCGTTTTGAACTGGCAAACATTCGAGCAAGACAGGAAGGTGCTATGAGGACACGCGTGCTGTGGAGACGATGCCGGGCTGGCGTCCCCATTCTGTTTGCAGCGTCGCTGGCGCTGGCCGTTTCAGGTTGTGGGGGCGGAGGCGGTGGCGGCGGGAATTCCGGCAACAATCCGCCACCGGCCGCGAACACGTTGACGGGCAATGCCGTAGATGCCGCTACCGGCGCGGGCATCGGCGGCGTGAAGGTAACCATACCGGGCACAGCGTTCACGGCAACCAGCGACGCAACCGGTAAGTTTGTGATCAGCAACATACCGCTCACGGCTACCACGTTTGAAACCGCAACGCCCAACGCCTCGGTGTACTCCACGATCGTGACGTACGAGGGCAACAACTACGAAACGAGCACGAGCCGGACCGGCGGCCCGTGCACGATGCCACTTCCACCACTGGTGAAGGGCGCAAATGTTCTTCCAGCGAGCGTGCTGATGTACAACATCGGCAATGGTGGCGGGCCGCCGCCGCCGCCGGTAACCAGCTGCCCGTAGGGCCGGCTCGCCGGCCACCGGCAATTGAGTGAGGATGCAAGCGAGCGCACCGCCGGTTAGTGGGGCGAGCCGGTGGCAAGGGCCGGGGTTGTTCCGGCGCCTGATCCATCGGATGCGCTGGCCGATTGGTATTGCGCTGACCGCAGCCGGTGTTGCGGCGGTTTATCGCGAGGGCGCCAGGTTTAATCCGACGGCGTCGCCGCCTGTCGGCCCGGCTGGCGAGCGATCCATTGAGTTGGACAACGTGGACTTCGCTTGCACCGTGGGTGGCGCCGCGCTCTGGCGGATCCACGCGGACCGCATTACGATGCGTGCGGTGGCCGGCGCTATCGGCGCCATGCAGGAAGCGCATTGCGCGGGCCTGCGCGGTAGCGTCTATCAATCACGAGGTACCGGCGCGCCCGAGCTCACACCGAGCGACGCGGCTATGCCGCACCAATCCCCAGACGCCGACTTCACGGCCGCCTCGGGTGATTGGGATGTGGGAGGCTCGACGCCGCTGCCCGCAAGCCTCGCCTTCCTGTTTAACGAGAGATGGCAGCTGCAGTTGGACGGTGGTGTGAAGTTGAGTTTGCGAAATGGCCACCGCCTCGCAGCCGCCCGCATGGTGATCTATGAGTTGTTGAATCGAGCCACGCAGCACGTGGAGCGGCGCGTGGTGTGCAGCAGCGGCGCGAAAGTAAGCGTTGGAAAGGCCACGATGACGGCGGGAGGTGTGGTATACGATCCTCACGATCGGTCTGTGGAGGCCGACGGCGGCGTCGGCGTGACGATCCAACAGGCGCACTTGAGCGCGTCCAGGGCATTCTGGTTGACTGCATCGCAGACGCTTCGGTGCCCAGAGCAATCCACAGGCGTCGTCCGAGGCATCCGGTTTCAGTGGACCGGCCTGGTCGTCAGCATGGCAAAATCCGATGCGATCTATCGCGCAACGGCGTTTCGGGCGCTCGTTCCGGTGGCGGCTGCGCTCATCGCTTTACAGCACTCGGCCGCAGGACAAACTCCGCTTCGCGTTGCGCCGGTTACTCCGCCGAAAGCCACGCGCAATCTGGATATCTCGGTGTCAGGAGGAGGCACGTACGACTCGCACACCCGCGAGGGGACGGCCACCGGCCTGATTGCGCTGGATGGGAAGACTCGATTTACGGCCGATAGCGCCACCTGGAGTGACGCGACGCACATCATGAAGGCAGACGGGCATCTTACAATGGACGATGCCGCGCACCATGTCACCGCGAATCTGGCTACGGTTCACTACGCCTCACCTCGGCATGCGCTTTTGACCGGCGATGTGGTGATGGTGGTCAAGCCGGCGGAAACGCCGGATGCCGCCCCAGCTGCCGGCGGCCGGCCCAGTTCGGGCGCTGAACGGATTCATTCCGCACGCGCCCACGGCTTTACCGTCACGTGCGACCAGGCGGACTACTTCTACGGCAAAGTGAAGCACGGCACTTTCGCCGGCTCGCTCAAGTTTCATCAGTTGTATACCGACGACGCCGGAAAGACCGTAGAACGATGGGGCACGGCGAATCGGGCCGATTATGACGATAAATCGCAGACGCTGACGCTCTACCCGCCCGTCCACTTCTGGTCTAACCGCGGCGAAGATATCACCACGCAGCAAAAGCTGACGATCCACACCGAACCGGGCCACGAGAAGATCATCATTCCCGGCGCGTTTCATATGCTGCTGCCATCCGGGGATGCGGATGGCACGGGGACATCCGCCCCACCGTTACCTCCTGCGAAGAGCCTGCCGGTTCACGGCAGTCCGGTTGGATCGCCGGCCGCGCCACCGAAGCCCAGCCACTGAGCCGACGCGATCTCCCCGGCAGGAACGCCGCTGCAAGGCCGTGCGTCAGTGGTATGCCGGATTAGCGCATCTCGACCGGGGGAACGCAGCAGGCCCGAAGCAACGGTCACCAACTTGTCTGCAGTACGCCAATTCCGTGACGGCGACCCCTCTGCATTGCACGAAGTACGCTGGGATTGCAATAGTCCAGCGACCGACCCATTTTGACAACGCGTGCCGTGCGCGCTCGCGCCGCCGTATTCGAGCTGTAGTACACACTTAAGAGAGCACGAGATTGAAGCCTTTATCCAACCGTTCCAGGCACCATCGCGGATCCATGCTGATTGCGGCGCTGGCCTTCATCGGTATCACCAGCGTTATCACTGCCGGCATCCTTACACTGGCCACCGCGCACTACAGCCGGTCGCGCACCGAGGCGAACTATGCAGCCGCGCTGGATGCGGCGGAGGCCGGCGCGAACTACGAGCTACGCAAAGTCAGCGACGATGCTTCGCAAGCCGACTCGGCGGGTACCACGGGCGGTGTTCAATACACGCTGCCCGAAGGCACGTTCAAAGTCTATTGCACCAGCCGTACCGGCGGTAACTGGACGGTCGGTACGCCGATGTACATCTACTCAAGCGGTACGGTGCACGGACTTACGAGAACCGTTCAGCTGGCAGCCAAGCCGCTGTGTGGAACCGGAGCGGACAATTACGTGCTTTATGGCGTGAATTCCGGCACGCTTAATGGGTCCGCATCCGCGACAGGAGATATCGGCTCAAACGGGCTGCTCGCCTGGAATGGCGGCGCTTCAGTTACCGGAAAGGCCATATTCAATGGCCCTGGCGCCGGCTGGGCAAAGAACCCAGGCGGGAATATCACAAGCGTCTATAACACGACGGCGCTGGCATGGCCCACCGTAGAAACCCTTGCCGCCAATGCGTTCCCACTGGGTGGTCTCTCCTGGCTCGCCACGAACAACGATAACGCGCTATCCGGTATCAGCAACGATGCCGTGAACCTGAGCGGCTCCAGCCAGTTCACCTTTCAGAGCAAAGCCGGCGGGGCGAACTACTACCTGACCTCGCTCAGTACAAAAGGCGCTTCGTCACTCTACTTTGCCAACAGCCTTGGCCCAATTACAATATGGGTCGGCCCAAGCGGCGCCAGTACGTCGGTAACCATCAACGGCGCGATGTCGGCTGTAGCAATGTCGCAGGACCCGACGAAAATGGTGAAGTTCTATTTCGCCACAACCGGCAACGTTACATGGAACGGCGCCGCATCGCTCGATGCCGGCATCTACAACGTCAACAACGCCGGAACGGGCGCCGTGGTGATCCACGGATCATCGAGCCTGCTTGGTCAGATTATCGCCAATAGCTATACCATCGACGGCGCAAACGGCCTGCAGTACGAGGGCAGCTACTTTCCATCGCCCGGCGCGAGCTACTACGGAATGGACAACGCCCTGTTCGAGGACAACGGCGCCTGGAACTGACCTCCGGTTTTGCCGCATGCTGAGCGGGCCGGTGAGCGTGTTTCGCCCGGTCGGGCGATCTGGGTCTTACCGCGCGCATCCCGGCACGGGCCGTCGCACCGGGAGCAGCTGATCGCAGAAGGCACAAGCGCCGATTCGAGCCAGAGCGTCTGCTGCACAAAATGCAATGCAAATGCAATATCGGATGGACAGCTTCACGGCCGTGAGCCAAGCTACCAGCGTGGTATGGCGTCGATTCCATGCCGAAAAGAGATGACGAAAATGATCTGTTTGGGTAAACGTCCGGCGAGCCATTCCGGCACTATACTGATCGGCGCAATGATATTTATTGGTATTGTCAGCATGATCACGGCAGGCGTGCTGACGCTTGCCACAGCGCACTACAGCCGGGCGAGCACCGAAGCGAACTATGCCGCCGCGCTGGATGCCGCCGAGGCGGGAGCGAACTTCGAACTGCGCAAAATCAGCGACGATGTGACTCAGGCCGATGGGGCCGGGTCCACCGGTGGCGCTGCATACGCGCTTTCCGACGGAGGATTCAAGGTCTACTGCACCAGTCGTACCGGAGGTCCGTTCATACCTGGACAGACGCTGTACATCTACTCAACAGGCACGGTAAACGGACTCAGCCGGACGGTACAACTTGCGGCGAAACCCGGTTCGGCCCAGGGGAAGGACAACTATGTGCTGTACGGCGTGACTTCCGGATTCAGGAGCGGAAACAGCCGCGCGGTGGGCAACATTGGGTCGAACGGCGACCTCTCGTGGAGTGGGCCGGCAACGGTCTCCGGCAAGGTGATCTTCAATGGACCGGGCGCGGGCTGGTCGAAGCAGCCAAGCGGAACGCTATCAACGGTCTACAACCCCAATGCACTTGCCTGGCCAACGGTAGAGACGCTGGCCAGTGAAGAGTTCCCTCTCGGCGGGCTGACGTGGCTTGCGTCCAACAACGACAACGCACTCTCCGGCATCAAGAACAACTCGCTTACGGCTTCCGGTTCGTTCACGTTTCAAAGCAAAGTCGGCGGAGCGAACTACTATCTCACCGGGTTGACGACCGGTCTCAACACGGCGTTGTACTTCAACAACTTACTGGGTCCGATCACGGTTTGGATAGGGCCGAGTGGGGCCAACACCAACATCACGATCAGTGGCGCCTCCTCGATGCTCGACGCAACTCAAGACTCGACAAAGCTTGTCAGGCTTTATATTGCCACTTCAGGAAACGTTACCTGGGATGGTTCCGCCTCAATTGACGCGGGGATCTACAACGTCAACAATTCGGGTACCGGTTCCATAATCTTCAATGGCGGCGCGCAAGTTCTTGGCCAGGTCATAGCGAACTCGTATAGCCTCGAGGGCGCCGGCAGCCTGACTTATCAGGGTGGGTACTTTCCGGTGCCCGGAGCGGACTATTACGGAATGGACAACGCCCTTTTTGAGGATAATGGCGCCTGGAACTGATGGGCGATCCGACACGTTGCTCAAAAGACCCGATTGCACTCAATGTGCAGTCGGGTCTTTCGCATTTTGTGGCCCGCATCCACTGCCGGGCATTTTAACCGCGAGCCGTTTACCAAAATCGGTACGAATACCCCTCTTGCGGACCGCTCCGCCCGTTTACAATAGTGGGCGGCGGTAACCTGCGCTGCCTAAAAAGCGCAGCGTAGTCCGTCGGTTGAAGTGGCAAGCCAACTCTGGTGTGGCCCTTCGCCGAAAGGAGTGCGAATGTACGTGGCAACGACGAACAAGAGCCGAATGAACGGCAGCGCGCTGATTGGGGCGCTGGCGTTCACCATTGCAACCAGCATGATCCTGGCAGGCGTTATCACGCTGGCGACCTCACACTATTTACGCACGAATACCGAGGCGGCCTATGCGGCCTCCTACGATGCGGCGGAGGCCGGTGTCAACTACGAGATCCGGAAGATCAGCCAGAGCCCAAGCAGCGCAGACCAGGCGGGCAGTACCGGCGGCTATACCAGTGCGCTGGCCGACGGCACGTTCCGCGTCTATTGCTCGGAGCGCTCAGGCGGGACGTGGACACCTCCGGACCCTCTCTACATCACGTCAACCGGTACGGTGGAGGGCGTATCGCGCACCATCCGCGTTGCTGCTCACGGTGTGGGGCAGGCCGCCACCGGGACCTTTGCGCTGTTTGGAACTGAAGACAGTGACATCGGCACGCTTTCCGGCAACCCCGTCGTGATCGGCGATGTGGGCACAAATGGCCTGCTTACATTCAACGGCCATCCGTCTGTCTCCGGCGATGTGGTATTCGACGGCCCCGGATCGAACTGGACCTCGGGCGGGACAAACCCGAATTACACCGTAATATACAATCCCAGCGCATTGAGTTGGCCGACGGTTGAGTCGCTGGCTGCCGGCCAATTTGCGGGTGGTGGTCTAACGTGGCTGGCAATCAACAACGACAACAGCCTGGCGGTACCGCCGATCACCAGCACCAACGTGAACCTTGGTGGTGGTTCCTCGCTCACTCTGGTCGGCAAGGCCGGTGGCGCCAACTACTACCTCAACAGCCTGACGATGACAGGAAACGCCACGCTCACGTTCAACAACTCAGCAGGTCCGATCAATGTCTGGTTCGGACCGAGCGGCGCGCCCGGCGGCCTAACGTTGACCGGTGCGGCCGCCACGGTGAAGATGTCGACCGACCCGTCGCGAGCCGTGCGCTTCTATGTGGCAACCAGCAACAACATTTTTCTCACAGGAGACAGTGAGTTGGACTGCGGTGTTTATGCGATGAACGAAGCCGGCGACGACACGATCGGATTCAACGGCAACGCAACGGCTTATGGACAGTATATCGCTCCACAGTTTTCGGTCGAGGGCACGCCGACGGTAACCTACCCGGGATCGATGTACTCCTCCAACTCACCTGCCTTCTTTGGATTCGACAGCGCCATGGCCGAGCAGAACGGCGCCTGGAACTAATAGTGGCTCCCGGTCACGGCGCGCGCCACAAGCCCACCACGTCGGCTTCCAGCGCCGCGCTGCCGGTCCAGACCAGACGGGTTTCCAACTGCCCACCGGCGTGCCTGAACTCCACCGATACCCAGCGCCACTTGCCGCGCGGAAGCTGCTCGGCGGTGATCGGCGTATCTGCTTCCACCGTAAGTCCGCCGCCGACGCAGGGATCGAGGCGAGCCACCGTGCTGGCCGCATCACACTTGCCAGTTCGCTTCAGCCGGTAAAGGGCGGTATACGTGCCCGGCGGCTCCGAAGCGTAAGGCCCATAGAGTGCATGCTTGCCTGCCGGCATCCCACCGACAATCTGCCACGCGTTGGCGCTGAGGGCTGTGGCGTCTGCGACCGGCGCGCCCTCCTCGTGCGCCAGCGACGACGCGTCAAATGACTGGACGAAGCGCATTCCACGCGGCAGGTTCCCCACAACCTCACGTGCCTTCAGATTAAGTACCTCCACGGATTTGTCCCAGAGCTCCGATCCACTGACTGCCCGAAGCAGTAGCTTTGGACCGGTGGCGAAACCCGAGACGTCGCAGTGGAGCGCTTGCCCGGACGCGAGAGCGGCCCTGTCCGGACGAATGGCGACCGAGGACATACCCCCGGCGGCAAGCAGGCGTAGTTCCAGAGGGCGATCGGTAACATTCTGAACAGTCACGCTCAGGTGGATGCGTCTTCCTGGAAGCGCCAGTGCCATGTGGGCCGCTCGCACCAGCACTTTGGCACGTTTCAACTGTTCGCGGTAGAGCGCGGCCAGCTGCCCGGGCCGAACGCACACATATCCCGGTCCAAGCCGATCCATCACCTCTTTCAGCATCGGCAGCGTGGTATCCCAGTTCATCGCGAACAGATGCATGAACGCGGGCCGCTGCTTTGGCGTGAACTGCCGGATTTGGCTCACCAGGCTGGCTACCTGCGCCGGCTCACTCAGACCATCCTGAACCTGCGTGAGGGCACGGAACACCGGCGTAAGCCCGGCCACTGGAAAGTCCGCCGCACTGTAGCCGGCCACCTGCCGCCCATAATCGGGAAAGATTGCCTGAATGCCGGGAATGGCGCGGGCGTATGCGTTGTACTCCCAGTGCTGCGTGGCGTTCATCACCCAGATGCTGCGCTCGCCCATCAAACTCATTTCAGCTGCGGTCTGGTGCAAGAACTCGTTCCAGACCCTCTGCCTGTACGGAGCGCGGAACCGGTCGCCAAAAAAGTCTGGGTACGTGTAACCGGCGCCCGATACTGCCGCGAGAAACGCGTCGTCCGGCGTTGCGGTTTCGGTGTAGTAATCCACGATGTCGGGTATCAGCACCGCAGCCGATGGCGACATGGTCCAGCCCAACGGTATCGTTCCGCGCTGTTTCTCGGCCCACAGTTGCGGAAAGTTGTTGTTGGTCAAAACCGGCAGGTTATCGCCGTCGGAGATGATCCAACTTGCGTAAACCTTGCCGGCATCCAGTTTAGGAGCAGGCGGCGGCGCCGGGCGATGGATTCTGACCCGTATTCCCGAGTGGACGCTGAGATTGGTGCAGTCGATCGACCCCACCAGATACTTGCCGAACTCGGCAAGCAGCTTCACGCCGGGCCCCTCTCCGATGCCGACATCCTTGCCGGCCCACGGGTAGCTCATCACCGGTATATCGGCTGGCATGCGCGCGAGCAGCTGCTCCATCAGCCTGGCCTCGGCGGTCGGGTCGCTGAAAGGTTCCGCTCCATCAATCGGACCGGATATCCAGAAGCAAAAGATGCTCTTTTCAACCAGATAGTCGCGCAGACCAATATGATCGGGCCACGCGCATGCGATCACATGGTGGGTGAGCTGTGGCCAGAGGTGCTGAAACGACCAGAGGCATGCTTCCACGGTAGTGTGCCACTTGCCGCGCAGATCCATACCCACCGGCAGATTGAGAGACTTAGCGATGCGCGGAGAAGCGATCAGCCAGCCCTTCACAGCCGCGAGCATCGTTGCTGTATTGATCGTGGCCGGCAGTTCCGGGTCCGTGATCACCAGAGCGTGGAAGAACCGGCCGCGAAACCGGCCCAACAGGGATGAGGGGTGGTTCACGCGTTCGTAGCCCTGAATCCAACCGCGCTTTACCATCCATGCCAGCCACATGCGGTCACTGGGTTGAAAGATGCAATAGATCCTGGGCTGCGAGCGGTTCACCAACCCTTCCAGGCTCAGGAAGAGAAGCTGTCGATCCGGCGGCATCTTCTCGAGATCCACCACCAGCAGGTGATGGGCCGGCGGCGCCGAACGAGGGAACAGGTCTGGAAACGGCCGCGCCTCCTGGTCCGGAACGATGCCATTCGGCACGCCGCTTAACTGTGCGGGAGCCGCCATCGGCAGCGCCTGGCTCACATTGCCGCCCGTCAGCTTGAACAGCGTGATCTTATCCACCGCAAGATCGGTGTATCCGCGCCAGTTGATGCGCACTTCCAGCGCGCCACCGGGGCAGTGGAACGCCAGCGCCGCCTGAACGTAGTGACCGGGCGCGAGTTCCCTGCCGCGAACCTCCCGAGATGCCAGGATGTTCTGGCCGTGCCCGGTACAGGCGTCGAGCGTGGCCACCACCTCTGCGCCGGCGTCACTGCCGGACTTCAAGCGTACAAAGGCCACATAGTCGCCCGCTGCGGTGCGTCGATACGGGCCATACACCATTTCGCGGCCCGGCGTCGCCTCTCCCGATGCGGCCACCCACGCCGTGCCGCCGGCAGCCTGTGCATCGGACTCGGCGCCGCCCGTCTGGTGTCCCTCGCCGACCCCGGCCGCAGACCACGATGCCCGCAGCGCGTATTGACCCACCGGCACGTACTTCAGGCTGCGTACCTCGCCGAGAATGGATGCAGGTACGTTCTGCGCGGCCGCGGGCCGCGGCGCCGCGATCAAGATCAATAGCAATAGAAAGAGCAAGCGGATCCCCCGTTCACGCCCGACTTCGGCAGGGCCAATCAACGGTCGACGCGGCGTGGTGGTTACCAGCCCGTATTGCCGATATCGGCTATACCGCAGCCGGAGCCATCTGCCAACCCGACAACAAAGCGGATCGGTTCGGCGCTGCGCACCCACTTCACCATAATCACATTATCGCCTGCGCGCAGCGATATATCCACTGCCCAGGGTCCCGAGCCAACCTGCGGCAGCCATGGATCTTTGTTGAGCCGGCGAAAGACCAGCGCGCCATTGAGCCAGACCTTCACGCCATAGTTGCTGTTCACGACCAGACGCGCATCGCGCGCGGCACGGCTCCGAAATACGGTCTGGCCGTAGCAAACACCCTCGGAAGAGCGGAACAGCGACTCAAGGTCCATGCTCGCTTCAGCGAACACACGTCGCTCCCAGCCGATGGATTGCTGCAGACGGCTGGTGTACCGTTCGGCGAGGCCCGGTCTGTCTTCCGGCGCGCCGGCCCGGTCATAGCCGTCGCCGCCAAAGCTGGCAAACGGCCCGGTTACAACCCAGCAGGAGGCGCCAAGGATCACGAATTCGGCGAACATCGTCGATCCGCCGTCCGAGGGGTCCAGACGCAAGGTCAATGCGTTGGCAATATCAATGAAAGCGCTGCCTTCCCGTACCATCACGGCGAAGCCGAATCGGGCAGCCGCGCCGGCGGCGATCACGTGCCGCTGTCCGTAATCGGGCGGCGCCGCCACCTGCCAACCAGCGGGCGCCAGCAGCGACACACGGCCATCAAATGGCTGATCGGTCGTGTTGAGTACCGTGAACTGCAGCTGCCGGTTCTCGTTGTAGGCAACGGCTGCGTTGGCGCCCATATCCATGGTAACCGTGAATGCGCCCGCCGGGCTGGAGGTGGAGCAGGGAGGCGCTACCAGCAGCGGCTTGATGGAGGTGCTGTCGGCCCACGCAATTGCGCCACTCCAGTCCGGCGCCGCAGGCGCAGCGGTGACCTGAGGTGGCGCGGTAAGCTGTTCGGCCTCGTCCTGCTCGAGTACTTCGGTTTGCGGTACGGTCGCGGCGTCCGAATTGATGGGCTGCGGTATGGCGGCCGTTGCCACAGGGAGAGGCGCCGGCAGGTCGGACGGAACCGCAGCCTGTGGCGTAGGCACCGGTTCCGTTAGATCGGTATCGTCCGGTACCGGCGAACTCGCCGGGGCTTCGGCTCTCTCGGTCGGCGCGACGGATGGCGGAGCGACCAGTGCGGCGGCCGGCTCCGCGGCGCCACTTGCAGCATGTGCCGGGTCAGCGACATCCCGGGCGCCATCCGCGCTCGGCGGCGCTGCAGGTTGCTGCACATCCGGCGACTCCGGCACGGCAACGGTTTCGCAGATCGCGGTGTCGTGGCAGCATGCCGACACAATTTGAGCGCCGAGCGCAGCGGTGCGATCGGCAAGCTCCTGCGTGGTCGCCGCGGCGCGGAAGTTGACAAGGCCCACACCCGGGATGATCACACCGGCCAGGGGCGCGATCCACGCAGGCGGCAGCCCTCGGGCGCCGAGCAGGATACCCAGTGTGGAACCCACTGCGCCGGCAGCTGCTTCGGACTCGAAGCCACAGTTGGCCGCGGCGCAGATCGCTTCGCCGAAACCGCCAAGTGCGGCGAGGAAGCCGATTGTGAAGAAACCGGCTGTCAGCGCTGCGTCGTTGCCAACTCCGCCGCCCAGCGAGTTCATAACCGCTTCGCGCGCGGTCAGCCATGTACGGCCCTGCTGCCAGGTGGCAAGCGCCGCCTTTACGGCGATGGCGGTGCGGCATGTGCGCGGTATCATCGCCAGGCCGATGGTGAGCAGCGACATCGTGTCACTGAGGAAGAAGGCCGAACTCTGGAGCGCCGCAAGGAACATGGCGGACCACACGCCTTCTTCCGCGTGATCCATACGCGAATCGTAACACGCTCGTGCCGCCGCTATCTGCGGTGCGCCCGGCGCCGTCAACGCCCAAATCTCAGCGCGGGCAAAGCCGGCAACGCCGTGTTTAGCGGGGTTGCTGTGAAAGCCGGACGCAGGCGGCCGGAGCCCCCGCCGCATGTTGAGCGCGGCGAAGCCCAACTCCGACTGGTTGTACGCCAGGTGGTCCATCCATGCGGCGGCCAGATCCTCCGGAGTCACCTCGCCAGGGCGCTGCTCCAGCGTGGCCAGCCAAACCAGCGGAAAGTCCATCCATGGGCCCGCGTACGGCTGAGATGGTGTGGTTGGCCAGCCGGCTAGCGATCCAGGAAACGCACTGCCCTGAAGGTTGCTGCCCAGAGTCAGGCCGGCCAGGCGGCCTTGCCAGGCTCCCAACACCTTGTCTGCATAGTCGGCTGTTGAGATTTCCAGAGATGCCATCGGCAAAACCTTTCGCCCGAAGCACATGAGAGCCAGAGCAGGCCGGCTTAACGTAATATGATGACAGATGCAGTTGGTCAGATGGTGGAGGCGTGCCGCAACCCATTCGCGAAGCGCTGGCTGTGGCGTGCGCTCCGGCCAGCCTCAGTACGATTGCCCTTGAGTGCGACATGCCGCGGCGATAGAGTAAAGCTGCCAGCCGCGGCAGCGCCGGCCAGGGCGCAGAGCGCACGCACGAACATCCGTTGACGGATGGCGCCCTTCGCGAGAACGATGGAACAGACGATGGCGGTCTTCGACCCGAAGCCTCAAACCAGGTTTGCAGCGGCTGCCGGAAGGCAGACTTTGCACAACATGCTGCTGCAGGACAAAGCTACCAAAGCCAAGAATATATGCGGTGTCACGAGCCTACTCGTCGCATAGTTCACGCATCAGCGCGCCATCCGTGTTACCTGTCGCATCGGTGAAATGCGGCAACGAGTGGAAGGCGCTGAGCAGCATCATGACCAGGCAGCACATTATGATCAACGGAAAGACACTCAACGCCGGATAGCGTCGGGCGGCGTTTCGCCTGTCAAATCGACCCAAGGGAGACACGCATGACGAACCTAAGCACATTTGCACTCGTTCTGCTCGCCGCTGCCGGCCCCGGCGGCAAGGCAAAGCCCTCGCCGGCTGCCGCATTGGCCCGGAAGCAGATTGAACAAGCCATGCTGGTGCTTGACAAAGCCACAATAGCGAGATCGATCGCCCAAACGATGGCGATGCTCGATAAAAAGTTCGTAGGGCATGAGCCGGGCGGCGTTACAACAAACTATGCCGCGATCGAGCTGAGGCTGAAGCAGGAGTACAAGCTGATAACCAAGGTTTCGACATCTACTGCCAGAATAACCAGCTTTGCGTTCCACGGTAATACGGTAGTGACCACGATTGCGCAGTCCGAGACCGGCACACTGAACGTGCCGGCCGGGTCACCCCGGTTTAAGGCGGGTCCGCAGCCTTACAAAGATGTCTCGACCGACCGCATTACCTGGGTGAAGCGTGGAAAAAGCTGGAAGGTGCTGGTGGACACGCAGTTGACGGATACAACTACCGTGAGTGGCAAGAAAGTCAGCTAGCGCTCGGCTGGCCACGAGACGGGCGCACAGACGCTCAATGGCTGCGTCGACTTGCTGCAAGTGTTGTACTTGAGCCGCCTTCAGCTGCCGGATGAGAACCTCTTCGAGCGGTTCTGTCGGCTTTCGTCGCTTGATGCTCGCCGGCTCCTCCTTGCCCGGCGCGGCCTCGTCGTTTGATCGGGAAACAGGCGCCGCGGCTGCTGAAATGGCCCGCAAACGAGGTTGCTGCTCAGATGCATCGCGCCACCGATACAGAGCAGCCAGGCTTACCAGGAGTCCTTCAACACCATCTGAACAGAGGCGCCTTCCGCGAGGGGTGCGAGCGCCTTCGCTCTAAGGCGATCGGATGGCTCCGCAAACGCCACATCCTCACCGCTTGACCGGAGCTCACGCAAGAGGCAGCAGGCTTTGGTACCCGCGATGCCGCAGCGGTCGATGAGATCCTCAGGCGTAGTGCTGGACCGAACTGAAGCAAGGACCCCGTCGCGAACGGAGTCCGGTTAACGTCGCGTCATGACGCGTTGTCACGTTATTGGGCAGAAGGGATCTCCGATAGGCGCCCATTGCCGCGCAGCGCCAACGGAAGCGCCGCCCGCAACATCGTGCGCCTAGCTGCCGGCATCGCGGTCCGAATTCTCTACTTTGCGGGCAAGCAGCCGAATCGGTGTGCCTTCCAGCGGCCAGACTTTGCGGATCTGGTTTTCGAGATATCGCTGATACGAGAAATGAAACAGGCTTGTGTCGTTGCAAAAGAGAACAATCGTAGGAGGTCGGACGCGCGCCATGGTAGCGTAGTAGATGCGCAGTTCGCGCCCGCTCTCCAGGTATGGGTGCTTTTCGGCGGCTTCGCGGATGAGGCGGTTCAGTTCGCCGGTTGGTATGCGGTGTGCGTGGTTTTGTGCCGAGGCAATCGCCGTCTCCATTGCGGCCCGGATACCGAAGCGTTGCGTGGCGGAGACGAATACGAGCGGCGCCCAGGCCAGGTAGGGACACTCCTTGCGAAACGCAGCCGTAAAGGCCAGCATCAGCTTGCGGTCGGGCTTTCGGGCGTTGCCGCCGTCGCGACGGATGACGCCAGGGTCGACCAAATCCCACTTGTTCACGGCGATGATACAGGCGCGGCCGGCATCGTTGGCAAATGATGTGACCCGCTTGTCGCCATCCATCACGCCGGTGGAACCATCGATGACCACCACACCGACATCACTGCGCTCGAGGCCGGCGCGGGCGCGCATCGCCATGTAGTACTCCACCGTGCCCTGGATTTTGCGGTTGCGGCGGAGGCCGGCCGTATCCAGCAGCATCAGCGGCGTTCCGGCCCATTCCAGCGGCATGTCGATGGTATCGCGCGTGGTGCCGGGTATTGGACTGGTTATCGCCCGATCCTCCCCGAGGATCGCGTTCACCAGTGAGGACTTTCCAACATTAGGCCGGCCAACAATGGCAAGGCCGATCCGGTCGGAATCCTCCGCTTCACTCTGCTCAGCGGGGAGAGACTGAACAATGAGGTCCAGCAGCTCGGCCACGTTGTGGCCGTGGACGGCGGAGATGGCGAGAACCTCGCCAAGTCCCAGGCCGTAAAACTCGCCAGATTCATTCTGGAGACGTGAATTGTCGGCCTTGTTCGCCACCACAATGACCGGAACAGTAGCCGATCTCAACGGATTGGCGATTTCGCGATCTGCGGGCGTGAGGCCGTGCGCTGTATCCACCATGAACAGGATCACGTCGGCTTCGGCCATCGCCACGTCGGCCTGGGCCTTCACCTGCTGCAAAAGCGGATCGGATTCGTCGGGCAAGATGCCGCCGGTGTCGATCAGGATGAAACCGCGCCCATTCCATTCTGCCGGCTGATAGAGCCGGTCGCGCGTGATACCCGGCGTATCCTCCACGATGGCCACGCGGCGGCCAATGAGGCGGTTGAACAGGGTCGATTTCCCCACGTTGGGGCGGCCTACAACGGCGACGATTGGCTTGGGCATGACAAGAGGGTCGTTTCGCAGCACGCAGGAATCGGTTCGCGGCGAACGGATCACCATTCTACCTGCTCCGTGTCGGCGCCTCCGGCGCAGAAGCGGGACGGAACAGTAAAGCGCAGCGACTTTCGGAAGTGCGCGCGCCGTGTTTTGCAGTGTCGGTGGCGGTACGCAGGGGTATAATGGCAGGGTGACTCCGGGATGCGCGTTAGCCCATGGCGGCCCGCAATGAGGGGACTGCGAATGACCTGGCCATTTGAGCGATGCGGCCGGGCCGTGGCGCGCCCGGTGTTTTTTGCGAGTTTAATTGTTTGCGCGCCGTACGTGCTGGCGCAAGCCCAGGGCGGTGCGCCACCACCCGACCAGTACTTTGGTATTTACATGGGCGGCGCACGGGTCGGTTACACGCAAACCCGTACCGTCCGGGCGGAATGGATGGCGAAACCGGCGTGGCGGATGACTACGTCCGGCAAATTCAGGATCAACCTGCTTGGCCAAAGCCTGGAGCAGGATGAAGCCACCGACACGGTGACCGACCTGCGGTTTCAGCCCCTTCACCAGGTGTTCAATGTCACCTCCGGTGGGAGCGCGATCCACGTGACGGCCGACTACGATTATGCGACCCGCAAAATCAGCTGCGCGGTAGGCCGCGGCGCCAACGCCTCGCGCAAAGTGCTGAGCATTCCTCCGGGCGCCGACCTTGCCGCCGATTCCGACTTTGCCACCGAAGGCAAGAGCCTCAAGGCAGGGCAGACCCAGGTCATCTGGTATCTGGAGCCGACTACCGTTGAGCTTGATCGGGCGACAGCTCGCGTTACCGGCCGGACGCAAATAACCGATCCCATCACCAACCAGCCCGAGGTGGCATGGAAAGTGGTTACAGCCACAACGCTGGGTGATATGACATCGATCCAGACAGCCGACGGCCGATTGATCTCGCAGGATATGAGCCTGGGCCCGATCAGCATTTCGTTTCGCGCCGAGTCGCCCCCAGCGGGCGCGGAGAAGCCGATTGCATCGTACACGCCGCCCATGGATTTCGCGTTGGCAACGGCCGTAGTGACCAATCTGAACATCGCCGATCCGCGCGCTATCACCGGCATGCAGGCGGTGATAACCGGGCTGCCGAAAACCGCTGTGATCTCCGACATGCGCCAGCGGATGAATCCGGATGGAGAGGCCTTTAGTATCCGCGTGCACGCCCTGCCTCTACCGCAGCACAGTGCGCTTAATGTGGCCTCAAACGCTGCTGGAATGCAACGCTGGCTGGAGGATGCTGCTTATCTGGACTTGGGAAACGCAACGATCAAAGAGATTGCGGCGCGACTGAGGCACGGCAGCACGGACCCGGCCGCAGTTGCAACGCGAATCCGCGATTGGGTTCATCAAAAGATCACACCCGACGCGGAAATTGGCGTGCCGCGAAGTGCGGCGGATGTGCTGAGGAACCCACGCGGCGTGTGTCGCGACTATGCCACCCTGTTCGCCGCAGTGGCACGGGACGCGGGGATACCAACCCGACTGTGTGCCGGCATCGTCTACTTCCAGGGACGGTTCTACTATCACGCGTGGGACGAATGCTGGCTGGGCAAATGGATCGCCGTTGATCCCACGCTTTACAATCCGAAGCATCCAGAGGCATTCGTGGACGCCACACATATCAAGTTCGCCGAGGGTGATCCTGAGAATATGTTTGCAGCCGTTCAGGTTGTGGGCAAAATCGGCGTGCACATCACGTGGGTGCAGCCCGCCGCTGAGAGTGTGGGAGACGGGCAGAATCGCGCAGTCAGCGGTAGAAAGCGGGTGGCGACTCGTGTTACGCCGTAAGGGCTTCCGGTGGTTCTTCACTGCCGTAATCTGTACAGTTTTTCTACTGGTTGGCGCTTATATCGGCTATGCGCTGCCGGGGCTGCGCTGGTTCCACGACGTTCAGGCGCAAGTGCCCCACTACGTGCTGCGTGTGAGGATCGGCATGGCCTTTGTGGGCCTCTTCGCGGGTTTTTGGGTTGGTCCGCGAGCGGCCGATTTGCTGATGACACTTGGCAGGAACCTGGAACGGATGAAGCCGGCCGACAAGATCGCCGTCGCTGTAGGAGTGTGCATCGGCGCTGTAATAACGCTGCTCTTCTACCAGTTTCTCTCTAACATGGCGACGCAGCTCAAGGTGCCCGTAGCCATACAGATTGCCTTTCAGTTTGTGCTGCTTGTCGCGATGGTCTACCTCGGCGTGGTGGCGATGTTGAGCATGAGGGCAGAAGTGGCGGCGATGTTGGCCCGCGGACAGGGAGGCAACCAGACGGAATCGGGCCCACAGGCCAATTGCAAAATCCTGGATACCAACGTGATCATTGACGGCCGCATCGCCGATGTGTGCCGAGCCGGGTTCGTGGAGGGCACCCTGTATGTACCGGGCTTTGTATTGGAGGAGCTGCAGCACATCGCCGATTCGCCAGATTCACTCAAGCGCGCCCGCGGGCGGCGCGGCCTGGATATTCTGAACGGTATGCGCGAACAGCTGCCGATGGTCGTCCGGACCTGGGACAAGGCCCTGGAGAGATCGGCCTCCGGGGACACGGTTGACACCAAACTGGTGAAGCTGGCGAAGGCGCTTGAAGGCGCCATTATTACCAATGACTTCAACCTGAACAAGGTGGCGCTGCTGCAGGGCGTAACGGTGCTGAACGTTAATGAACTGGCCAACGCACTGAAGCCGGCCGTGCTTCCTGGCGAGATTATGCAGGTCAAGGTTGTGAAGGAAGGCAAGGAGGCTGAACAGGGTCTTGCCTATCTGGATGACGGTACGATGATCGTGGTGGAGGATGGCCGCCGGGTCATTGGCGCCACGGTGGAGGTTGTGGTTGCCAGCGTTATTCAAACGGCAGCCGGCAAAATGATCTTCGCCAAGCTGCCGACCGAAGACGATACCGATTACTCACACGGCCGGCAGCGCGCCACCGCGGAGCATCCAGAGGAGCAGAATGTCACCTCATTTACCAACCACGGCAGTACTTCCGGCCGCGGGACAGGGAAGGCGGTTCGGTAGCGAAGGCAACAAGATTTGGGAGCGCATTGGCGGTCGGTCGCTGTTGCTGCGCAGCGCGATGGCATTTGCAGAGCATGCAGCTATCGACGACGTGGTGGTGGTTGCCGCGGCGGGCGAGGCGGATCGGGTGGCGGCCGAGTTGGCCGGGTTGCCCAAGCCGCTGATCGTTGCAGGCGGTGGCGCAACGCGGGCCGAGTCGGTGCACAATGGCGTCCTCGCGGCGCCAACAGCCACCGAGCTGGTGCTGGTGCACGACGCTGCCCGACCGCTGGTATCGCCCGAGTTGATTTCGCGGGTAGCGCACGCCACCGCAAGCGCCGGCGCAGCGGTGCCCGCGCTTGCGGTAAGCGACAGCATAAAGCGGGTCGAGTCGAGCAGGATCACGGCTTCTATTCCGCGCTTGTCGGCGTGCGATGACGGATCCGGCGGCGTGCTGACCGCGGTTCAAACGCCGCAGGGCGCCCGGCGTGACTGGTTGCTGGCGGCGTGGGAAACATGCCTGCGTGGGCAGCATGAACCGACGGATGAGGCCAGTCTGCTCGAACTTGCAGGGTATGCCGTAACTACCGTACCAGGCGACGAAGTCAACATCAAGATAACGACGCGCGAGGACCTGCTTATGGCTGAAGCGCTGCTGGGAACCGCCCGGATGCCGGCCACCCGTACCGGGCTGGGATATGACGTCCATGCGTTTGCCTCGCGTGACGCCTGCCGCCCGTTGATTTTGGGCGGCGTTACTGTTCCTCATGACCGCGGCCTGCTTGGCCACTCGGATGCGGACGTGGTGCTTCACGCTATCTGTGACGCGCTCCTTGGCGCCGCGGCGCTGGGCGACATCGGCCAGCACTTTCCGAATACGGACGCAAACTATAAGGATATCAGCAGCCTGCTGCTTCTGGCTGAGGTAGCTCTGCGACTGCACGAGCATGGATTCGACCCGGTGAACATCGACTGCGCCGTGGTGGCCGAGTCGCCCAAGCTGGCGCCACATATAAGCGCCATGCGCGAAGTTATCAGCGATACGCTCAAGCTGAACGCCGGCTGCGTCAGCATCAAGGCGACCACCTCGGAGGGCCTTGGCTTTGCGGGTCGGCGCGAAGGGATAGCGGCCTGGGCGATCGCCACGCTGCAACCACGCGTGCTGCAAATGTAGTTGTTAGTACCTTTATAGGCGTGATAGCTTTAGAGTTGTAACGAGACTTGGCGCCTAAAGATCGCCCAGTCGTGCGTCCGTGCGGCCGGCACGGGTACACTTTCACCAGCACTACGGATGTGAAAACGCCCCGGCTTTGAATGAGGGCGAGCCCGCCGCAGGCTGTCAGGCTCTTAACTGGAGGACGGCATGAAGGTCGGCATTCTTACGGGCGGTGGCGACTGCCCGGGGTTGAACCCTGCCATCCGCGGCTTCGTGATGCGCGGGCTCGACTTTGGTCTGCACGTAACGGGGATTCGTCAGGGTTGGCGCGGTCTGGTGCAGGGAATCGTCGACTCCGAGCCACTCACAGTGGCCGATGTAGAGCCTCTCATCTGGCAGGGTGGCACCGCGCTCCTCTCCTCCCGCACCAACCCCTACGCGTCACCGGCCGATCTTGAAGCGACACGAGCCAATATACGCAAGTACGGGTTTGAGGCTCTTGTGGCTCTTGGTGGTGAGGACACACTTGGCGTTGCTTCCAGGCTGTTCGACGAGGGCATTAACACGGTTGGCGTGCCCAAAACAATGGACAATGACCTGGACAAAACGGACTACACATTTGGCTTTGACTCGGCATTGGGCGTTTGCGTGGAGTGTATCGATCGGGTTCGCGACACAGCGCGCTCTCACCGTCGGGTGCTGGTTGTTGAGGTGATGGGTCGTCACGCAGGCTTTGTGGCGCTAAATGCCGGCATCGCGGGCGGCGCCGACTGGATTCTGCTTCCCGAGGAGACGCCCGATATCGGCGCCATGTGCCGGCACCTGGAAACCGTGTACGCGCGGAAGGGTTACGCCATTGTAGTGGCCTCGGAGGGCGCCGTGCTGGCAGGGGCTGATGCCGGCGCCGGCGGCGGGCTGGATAGCTTTGGCCATCAGTCCCTGAGCGCCGTAGAGGTTGGCCGCACAGTCGCGGCCGAGATCGAGCGCCGAACCGAAATTGAGACGCGCCATGTGGTATTGGGTCACATCCAGCGCGGTGGCGCGCCAAGCGCATTTGATCGTGTGCTCGCCACGCGCCTTGGCATTCACGCGGCCGAATGCGTGCATGAGGGCGACTTCGGCAAGATGGTTGCGCTCCGAGGCAACGCCATCATCCGTGTGGAGCTCCGCGATGCGGTGCGAGCGCGGCAGGTTCCGACGAAGTTGATAGCAGAGGCCAGAACGTTGACCAACAAGTAGGTGTCGCGGCATACCGACCCGGTTCATGGTGCGGCGCAGGCCTGAAACATGCCAATACTTGAAACACTGCCCGATGAGGTTCAAAACCGGCTCCGCGAGCTGCGCAGCGAGTTCGGCTCTGCGTTCGGTCGCGCGCCGGGCGAAGGAGTGGAGGCCCTCGGTGAGCGCGACGAGATGGCGGACGAGACCGGTCCCGAGGACTCCGAACCGCCCGAGCCGCTCTCTCCCGTAGCATTTGAAACCGACATCAACCAGGTTGGTGAGTTCGGCGCGGAGTGGTTGGTGGTAGATACCGGGCGTGTGTTTGTGATGGCGCCCAACGGCAATCGGATAGCGCATCTCATCCGCTCGGTGCCGATCTCGGAAATCCGCGATGCACGTACCGAAATGAAGGCCGGTAACGGCGTTCTGGAGGTACGGACGGCGAGCGAAGTGGTGCCGTTGGTGCGCTTTTCGCACAGCACCGTGGGCGACGCCAATCTGGTGGCTCGCCACATCTCCGCGCTGGCAAAGGGCGAAACGGCCCAGCCGCTGGTTGGCGAAGAGAATCAGCGGCAGTGCCCGAAGTGCAAGCGGATTCTGCCCAAAGATACGAATGTATGCCCGGCGTGTGTGGACCGGCGCGCCGTGATGCTGCGGCTTTTCAAGTTCCTCGCGCCCTACAAGGTGACCGCCTGCGCCAGCGTCCTGGTTTTGCTATGCACCACCACGGTTACGATGGCGCCGCCCTACATCATTGGCCGCCTTGCAAATATCGTGGTGCACGGCAACGTTAACCTCCAGCTTCGCTATGCCGACGTCGTGAGGTGGGTGTCCCTCCTCATCGGTGTTCAGGTGGTGCTTGCCGTCCTTCAGTACTTCCAGCGTCGGATCAATGCGTGGCTCGGTGCACGTGTACTGGTGGATATCCGGATGGCTCTGTACCGCAAGTTCAACGAGCTTTCTCTGCGGTACTACGACAAGCGCACTACCGGCTCGGTGATGGCGCGCATCACGAACGACAGCGACAACCTGTGGGATTTCCTCACGGACGGCATTCCGTGGCTGATACAGACGCTTCTGACGCTGGTGGAGACCAGTATAATCCTCTTTCGCCTGGACTGGTCACTCGCGATGCTGCTGTTGATTCCCGGGCCGTTCATCTTTGCATTGAATCGCTGGTTTATGCCCCGTGCACGACGCCGGTGGCGGCATGTGTGGCACCGCATCAGCCGCATGTACAGCACATTGAACAGCACCATCAACGGGATGCGAGTGGTGAAAGCTTTCGCGCAAGAAGACCGGGAGATTGACCGGTTCCAGCGGCGCAACGAGCAGGTCTTTGAAGCCAGCTACGCCGCGAACTCCATGTGGGCAACCTACTTTCCGGTCCTCAGCCTGCTCACCGCCAGCGGCACGATCATCATCTGGCTCGTGGCGGGCCATGCCGTCGTGTTCGGCTCCATGACCATCGGTCTGCTGCTGATGTTCACCGGATACGTGGGCCAGTTCTACATGCCGTTTCAGAACTTCAGCCGCGTCATGGATTGGTCGGCACGCTCAATGACCGCGGCCGACCGGGTGTTTGAGGTGCTGGATACCGTGCCGGAGATCGCGGAAGCTGCAGAGCCGGTAGCGGCGCCCCACATTCGAGGCGACGTGGAGTTCCGCCATGTCAGCTTCAGCTATGAGAAAGCGCATCGCGTCTTGGAGGATTTTGACCTGCAGGTTGCCGCGGGTGAGATGATCGGCCTGGTTGGGCCCAGCGGCGCCGGCAAAACCACGATCATCAATCTGCTCTCGCGCTTCTACGATGTGGAAGAGGGCAGCATTCTTATCGACGGCGTGGATGTACGCAACATGCGGATGGAGGACTTTCGCAGCCAGATCGGCATCGTGCTTCAGGAGCCGTTTCTTTTCCCCGGCACGGTTCGCGATAACATTGGCTATGCCAAACCCGGCGCCACGCATGAGGAGATCCTGCGAGCGGCAAAGGCGGCCAACTGCCATCAGTTCATCCTGAAGTTCCCTGATGGTTACGATACCTATGTAGGAGAGCGTGGCCAGCGACTCTCTGGTGGCGAGCGTCAGCGCATCTCCATCGCGCGCGCGATCCTGCATAATCCCCGCATCCTCATCCTGGATGAAGCTACTGCCAGCGTGGATACCGAAACCGAGCAGCTGATTCAGCAGGCGATCATGCGCCTCGTCAAGAACAGAACGACGTTCGCGATCGCGCACCGGCTCAGCACACTGAGGTACGCGCATCGGCTGGTGGTGATGACCGAGGGCAAGATGGTGGAGTGCGGGTCACACGATGAGTTGATGGCGTTGGATGGTGTATACGCCAACCTGGTGAACATTCAGCTGGAAGTTAACCAGATCAGGGCTGTATAGGTCCGGTTCCAGAGCAGGAACGCGCGCTGCGCGAAACCAACTGCCGCGCCGTGACGTCAGTTGCTTGAACCACCTCGGTCGGTCGCTTCGCGTGCCTCCATAGCCGGACCGCTCAAGATAACGCGCCATCATGTCTGTTGCCACCATATCCCACCTCACAGTACGTTATGGGACGCGCACAGCCGTGACGGATTTGGATCTCGAAATCCCGGAAGGAAGTGTGGGCCTGCTTGGTCCCAACGGCGCGGGCAAAACCACGCTGATCAAAACGCTTCTGGGGCTGCTGCGGCCGGCATCCGGAAGCGGCTCCGTTTTAGGCCTGGATATTGTGAGCCAGGCTCTGCAGGTTCGACAGCATGTGGGGTTCATGCCCGAGCAGGATTGCCACATCCCCGGCATGAACGCCGTCACGTTTGTCTCGTTCGCCGGTGAACTCTCCGGCATGCCACCCCAGAATGCGATGCAGCGCGCGCATGAAGTCCTTCAGTACTGTGGGCTGGGCGAGGCCCGCTACCGGAATGTGGAGACCTACTCCACGGGGATGAAGCAGCGCATCAAGCTGGCTCAGGCCCTGGTGCACGGACCCAAGCTCCTCTTCCTGGATGAGCCGACCAATGGGCTGGATCCCGGCGGGCGCGATGAGATGCTGGCGATGATCCGTGACATCTCCCATGCGAAGGGCGTCTCCGTCATCGTTTCATCGCATCTGCTGCCCGACATCGAACGCACGTGCGACACCGTCGTGGTTCTGCGCCGCGGCCAGGTAGTTGCGCAGGATAAGATCACCACGCTGCTCGGCATGGGAACGCGTCTGATCGATGTGGAACTCCGCATGCCCAGCGCCGCGTTTGGAACGGCGGTGGAAAAGGCCGGCGCCAAGATCGTCAGTACGCTGGGCACGCGCCTGCGGCTGAACCTTGCGGGCGTTGATGGCGATATCGGCCGCCTTCTCTTTACATGCGCTCGCGATTCATCCTCGCAGGTGCGTGGCTTCAAGCCGGCGCTTCGCACGCTGGAAGATGTCTTCATGGAGTCGGTGGAATGAGCTTCGATCTTACACCCCCACCGGCCCCGGCGCCGATTGCCGACCTGAGCTACCGCGGATATGCGGGTCCGCTGAACCGGCGGACGCTGCGTTGGTGGTATATCACCTCGATATCGGTACGGCTGATGCTGAGGAAGTGGGCGTTCTGGGTGCTGGCGGGAATATCGATTCTGCCGTTTGTAATGTTGGGCGTGCTGACGTACGAACTCGGCCAGGCTCGCCAGGGTATGATCGGTTCCTCGTTCGGCGGCAACTTTCAGGCGTTATTTGCCCAGCAGTTGGCGTCGGCGCAGGCGCTGCAGTACCTGTGGCTCTTGTTTGTCGGCCTGTTGGGCGCCGGCGCGATCGCGGCCGACAATGCCGCCAACGCGCTCCTGGTCTACCTGTCGCGTCCGTTAACACGTTTCGACTACCTTGTGGGTAAGTGGCTGGGCCTGTTCCTGCCCCTGTACGGCATCGCGCTGGCGCCATCGTTACTGCTGTACGCGTTCCTGGCCACAGCATTTACCGGACCGAATGGCTGCTTTGCGGCCGACAGGCTGATGGTATTCCGCCTGTTACTGACCGCGGCCATTCCTGCCGCCGTGCATTCCAGCGCGCTGCTTGGGCTGTCGGCCTGGTCCAAAAGCGGCCGGATGGCCGGTGCAATATGGGCCGGATTCTACTTCGTGAGCTTTATCACGTCGAACATCGTTGGGTTCATTGAGTTTGCGGCCAGCGATCGAACCAGGCAGTCGGTGGCTGGCCGCATGAACGTACCAGCGCTTATGGGCGACATCACGCATCGCATCCTTCATGTCAGTAACCAGGTGAACCCGCTGACGGGTGGCGGGTTTCGGCGTTTTGTGCCGCCGCACGAAACATGGCCGATGCTGTTGGCGCCGCTGGCCGTGCTCGTCGTGATCGGCTGGTTAGCGGCCGCCATGCGCGTTCGTGCCGTCGAGGTTGTGCGCGGTTGATTGCGCTGAACCGGGTGTCGCGCTGGTATGGTCAGGTGCTTGGCATCAACGACGTTACCTGCAGCCTGGGCCCCGGCATTACCGCGCTGCTGGGTCAGAATGGCGCCGGAAAATCGACCATGCTAAAGCTGATCACGGGTCAGCTGCGCCCGACGACCGGAACGCTGCAGGTGTTTGGTAAAACGCCATTCGCCAACCCGGCAGTAGCCCGGACCCTGGGCTATTGCCCGGAGTCGGATGGTTTTTACAATGACATGACCGGGCGCCGGTTTGTAGCGCTCTTAGCGGTTATGAGCGGGCTGCGGGGCGCGGAGATCAACGCGCGCGTCGAAGAGGTTATTGCCACCGTTGGTATGGCGGAGAACGCCGATCGGCAGCTCGGTGGGTATTCCAAAGGCATGAAGCAGCGGATCAAGCTGGCGCAGGCGATTGTGCACCGGCCGGAGATCCTGGTGCTGGACGAGCCGTTGAATGGACTTGACCCGGTCGGGCGTCGGGAGATGGGCGTCATCATCCACAAAATGGCGGAAGCCTGCAAAACCATTATTGTCTCCAGCCACATCCTCCATGAGGTGGAGCAGATGACCCGGCAGATACTGGTACTGCACCACGGCCGCCTGATGGCAATTGGTGATACCGTACAGATACGCGGGCTTATCGATGCGCATCCGCACCACATCACGATGCATGCGGACCGGCCGAAAGAGCTTGCCAAATGCCTGATTGACCTGCCGTATGTGCTTGCCGTTCGGTTCAACCCGCAGGTGCCGAGTGTGGTGGAGGTGGAGACGCGGTCACCGGACCTGTTCTACGTGCAGTTTCCCGAACTTGTGCTGAAGCACGGTTTCGAGATCAGCGAGTTCGATTCTCCCGACAACAATCTTGAAGCAGTTTTCAAGTACCTGGTGGGTGCATGACCGAGTACTGGATAGTTCGCTATGCGCTTTTCGACATGCTCCGGCCAAAGCGGCTGCTCGGAGCGCTGGTACTCGTGCTGGTGCCGGTGTTGCTGGCCCTGTTCTGGCGGTTCGTGCCGCCGCCGGCAGAGTACCATGGCGTTCAGGCCTACTCGGTCATCTCCCCGCTGGTCGTATTCGGCTTCGTGTTGGTCATCGGCGCGGTTCTGTTCGGAACCGGTGTTCTTTCGGCGGAAATGGAGCAGAAAACGATCGTCTATCTGTTGACGCGGCCGGTGGTACGTTGGCGGTTGCTGATGTGCAAGGCGTTGGCCGCCTTTGTGGCTGTAGCCGTGGTAGCGGAGGTTGCCGCTATCGTGACTGCCTTCATCTCAATGGGGACATCCGCCCTGCACAGCCACGAACTGCTGCGGGACCTGGCCATTATGCCGGTCGGCGCCGCCGCGTATACCTCCCTGTTTGTGTTGATGGCCACCGTGCTGGATCGTCCGCTGATCTACGGCCTGTTCTTTGGGTTCGGGTGGGAGACGCTGGCTCCGGAGCTGCTGGGCGCCTACAAGAAGCTGACGATCATGGGATACATCCGCGTTCTCGCGCCGCATCCCAACGTTCCGGCCGGATTCACGGATCAGGCGGCTGTGAGTATCTTTGTGGCGCAGGGCGTCTCCATGCATGCCGCGTGGCTCACGCTGGGCGGTATTTGCTGCGTTTGCCTGTTGCTGGCTTGCACGGTATTCTCCAAACGCGAGTACTCTCCGCGCGACGACCTGGTTTAGCGCACGCCGGGCACTCAGCCCAGCGAGACCACATCAAACCCTGGCGCGGCTATTTCGGCGCTTCGAGCGGCTATGTTCACGCGCTGTTCAATTTGCCGCTCCAGTGCGTCTGCGATTGCGTCCATGCGGTCGCCGTCATGGCTCACGACCAGACCGGCGACCAGCGTGCCGTCGCCGCTGTGGCGCAACTCGGTGAACTCACCGCCATGCAGGTCTCCGGTGACAATGGCGCCGGCAGCATATCCGGGATCACCGCGCAGGGCGGCATGCACATCGAAGAGATCGCTGAAGAAGTAGGGTACGCGGCGAAACGGCTGGTTCTGGCCGGCCATGTTGGCGCCCGCCGTCTGCCCTTGCCATTTGGCGTTCAGGAAGTGCTCGTGGCGAACGGTACGCTGCAATGCCTGGTCGGGATAGAGCGCAATATCGCCGGCGACAAAGATCCCCGGCACTCGGGTTTGTAGAGACTGGTCGACGGTGACGCCGTCGTCCCCATCCTTCGCCAGTCCCGCGCCGACTGCCAGATCCAGATTGAGCGTGGCGCCTACCGCGGCAAGGACCACTTCCGCCTCGATCCGCTTTCCACCTTTGGTTCGCACGTGCGTCACGGCGCCGTTCTCCGTGGCGCCATCAAACGCGGCCGGTTCGTCACCGAACAGGGCCTCGATGCCGTTTGACGAAAGGAGCGATGCAAGGTAGCCGCCAATGGCGGCGCCGGCGAGGCGTCCCCATGGAGCAGGTGATGGCTCGATCACCGTGACCCGCTTACCTCGGCCGGCCAATCCACCGGCGACCTCCATGCCGATAAACCCTGCGCCGCAGATTGCCACCGTATTGGCGGCGGCGAGCGCCTCGCGAAGTCCCAATCCGTCATCCACCGTCCGCAGAGTCCAGACGCCCGGTCGACTGCTTCCCGGAACGCTCAGCGGGCGCGCACGCGCGCCGGTGGCCAGCAGGGCCTTCGCAAACGCGATGGTGTCGCCGTTTGCCAGCCTGGCACTACGGGCGCCGGTGTCGAGCGACGTGACCGGCTGACCCATGAGGAGCTGGATGTTGTTCTTGGGGTAGTAATCATCGAACTTGCTATAGCAATCGTCGGCGGTCATGTCCGGATTCGTGAGCAGGTTCTTGGATATTGGCGGTCGGTCGTACGGCGGATGGGGTTCACCGCACACGATGGCGGTTGAGCTTTCGGTGTCAAAGGTCCGCAGGTTCTGTGCGGCCCAACAGCCGGCCAGACCGCCGCCGATAATCAGGTTTTGAACGCGATGCTCCACGGGATACGCTCTCCTCAACCCGGTATTGCCCAGGCGCCATGCTGGCGCACTTGCAGTATATCACGGCGGGGCGCCGAGGGTGACCGACCGGGCCGATGCAGCCGTTTGGCTTCAGCCGCTTACCGCGAGATCGGAACCCAATCGGTATCCGTTCCCGTTGAGATGTATCCGCCGCCGGTGTGCGTCAGCCCATTTAGGATCCAATAGACCACAGCGCCGTTCTGGGTATTGTGCCAGATAAGATCGGGCTGCCCATCGGCCTGCAAATCTGCAGTCCCCACAATTTGCCACGCCGGATTGTTGCCGGCGGAGATAAATCCGCTCTGGGTTCGCGTCAATCCATCCATCAGCCAGTAGACCACTCCGCCGGTGGTGCTGTTCTGCCAGATCAGGTCCGGCGAGCCGTCACCATTCAGGTCCGCCGCGGCTACCACGTTCCATGACGGATCAACCCCCGTAGAGAGTGTGGCCGTACCGATACGCTGCGTTCCGTTCATCAACCATGCTGTAACGACGCCGGTGGCCTTGTCCTGCAGGATCAGGTCGGGATGGCCATCTCCATTGAGGTCTGCCGTGGTGACCAGTACCTCGTTCGCATCGCCACCGTACGAGACGTAGCCGGAACTGTATTTGCGGCTGCCAGACATCAGCCAGAAGACGATGGCGCCGTTCGTTACGTTTTGCCACAGTATGTCGGGCGTTCCGTCGCCGTTCAGGTCTACAATCGCGGCCGGACGCCATAGGGGCGAGCTGCTCGGCAGCGTGCCGGTGGAGAGGATACTCGTGCCATCGAGCAGCCAGGTGGAAAAGCCTTGCGTCCTGGTATTGAACCACCAGAGATCGGGTTCACCGTCGCCGTTGGCATCACGCATTGCGCCAACCGGATCCTGCTCCTGGTTGTAGATCTGCATCTCATCGAGGATGCCGTTGAACGGCAGCTGAGCGGCCGCTGACGCGTCCGGGACGTTTCCTATTCCGACGCCCGGGTTGTTTGCGGCGCTCAGCGCGCCGCCCGGCCGCACGGTGGTGGTGTCGGATCGGAGCAGCACTCCGTCAACCAGCAGCGCCATGCGTCCGGTATCTCCATCCAGCAGCGCTTGAACGTAAATAAAACGCCCGCGCGGAATGGAGGCATAGACGTAGTGGTATGCGGTTCCGGAAGCTATCTGAAAGTAGAGATGTCCGTTGGAGTCGACGGCCAGCAGGTAGGGCGCGTAACCGGTGTCATCAATTCGCGCCAATATGACGGCATATCCCTGGGCGGCCGACGGAAATGCCGTTACGTTAACCCAACCGGAAATCGTGAGGGAGCTTGTGATCTGGAGATTGGGTGCGTCGGCAACCGAGACGCGACCGTTTCCGCCCGTGAACTGCCAGGCTTCGCCGCGAACGCCGGTTGTGTACGACACACTGCCGCTCAGAAGCCCGTCGTTACCGCCGGTGACGTCGGTGGCGTTTCCATTGGCCGGCCAGTAGCTTACCGGAGCCCCCTGGGCGCGTGCGCCTTCCGATGCCGATGAGAGCGCGACAACCAAGAGCAGCGCAGCCGCGAGCCCGCGGATCCGCTGTCTCAACGAATTTGACATACTATCTCCCGGTCAGCCTGGTGTGGCCGCCCCGATCTTCGGCGGACACTACGATTTGACGTCTGGGGAGTGCCGAGCGTTCCAAACTCATGTGCTTCCGCGACGGCGGTGCGCGGCGCCCCTGAATACGATTGGCCCCTGCGCGGTGCGGCACAGGGGCCAACCTGGTACTGCTGGTTTATCCGCTAATTGGCGACCGGCTGCCAGCGCGATGCGGTGCCGCTGCTGATCACGCCACCGCCAACATGCGTTACGCCCTGCATCTGCCACCAGTCCACGGAGTTCACGGAGGTGTTCTGCCAGATCAGGTCGGCATTGCCGTTATTCATCAGGTCGGCGGCGCCAATCAGGCGCCACGCCGGGCTCATTGCCGAAACGATCATGCCGCCTCCGATGTGGCGCGTTCCCTGCATCAGCCAGTAGGCAACGGCGCCGGTTTTACTGTTCTGCCAGATCAGGTCGGGGTAACCGTCACCGTTAACATCGGCGACCGCAGCCAGTCGCCAGGCGGGATCCAGCCCGGACGCCATAACGGTAGTGCCCGCAACTGCCGACTCGAAGAAGCTCCAGTAGACCACGTCACCAGTCGCCTGGTTCTGCCACACAATGCCTGGGAAGCCATCACCATCCAGGTCGACCATGGTCACCACGTGCCAAACCGGGTTGATACCGGCGGCGAGCACACCGGTCTGGTTGATCATGCCGGGACGGATTACCCAGTAATCGACTTCGCCCGTTTGTGTGTTTTGCCACACCTCGTCGGGGTAGCTGTCGCCGTTCAGATCCAGCGTGGATACCAGGCTCCAGGGTTTCAGCGGGCCCTGGCTGTATGATTCACCGCCTGTGTGTGCGCCATTGACCAGGTCCCATACCGCTACGTTGTTCGAAAGTGCATCCACCCAGAACAGGTCCTGGTGGCCGTCGCCGTTTGCATCTCGCACGGGCGTAGATGGCATTTTCGCCACGTTGTACACCTTCAGCTCATCCACCACGCCGTCAAGCGGCATCTGATCGGGATTTATAGCTTGTGGAACATTACCGATCCCAATTCCGGGCAAGCCCACCGCATACAACTGAGCGTCCGGCAGAATCGTGGTGTGCTCGTATATACCGGCCGCGCCATCTACATCCAGGTGCGCAAATCCGGTAGCGCCGTTCACCACCGCCTGAACGAGCATGAATCTTCCGAGCGGTATCCTGGACGAGATGGATCCGGTATCGGGGCCATCGGACCAGTTGAAGGTGAGGAACTGGTCCTGATCGACGCCGAGCTGCCACGTGTAGTCGCCGAAACCGTCCTCGCGAGTGGCGATTATGGCAAAACCTTGAGCTGCAGATGGCGCCGCATCCACCCGGACCCAGCACGAGACCGTTACGCAGGTCGGCGTAGCAAACGCCGGCACATCCGGTGCAAAAACTCGGCCATCGCCACCAACGAAGTGAAAGCCCTGATTTACCACTGCCGGGGCGAAACCGGCGTCGCCGAGCAGCAGGCCATTGCTGTGGCCAACAATATCCCTGGTTGTTCCGTCGCCAGACCAATAACCAACGGGATTGACGTTCTGCGCACGCGCGGCGAGTGCGGCTGCTACGCAGACGGCGGCGACCAAGCCGCGCACAATAGTCTTCACAAAGCGATCTCCTGGCCGGTGCATTTGGCAATGTTCCGGATCGCGCTCCGCAATCCGGTCGAGGATGCCCAGACCACGCATCCTGCAAGCAGTATGCCGGTACAGTGAGGCGATTGTGCACGTTCGGGGCTGAATTACCATGCGTCGACGCGCGAGCACGGTACGATGGCGCCGTCACCCGGTCGCGGGCTACATGTATCGCATCAAGATCCCGAGGCTGCGGTTATCGAGCTTGTGAATGTTCGGAAACTCGAATCGGTTGCCGTCCACATCGGTCATGAGGAGCCTTCCGCCAGAAACCTCCTGCAGATTGTCCTTCACTTCCCGTACAGCCACTTCCCGCTCGCCGCGGTCGGTCATTACCTTCCAGTAGAGGGCGCCGTGCTCTTCGGTAACCGAGATAACCTTTAGCACCACAGGGACGAAGTAGCGCCGCTCCAACTCTTCGGCCACGATTTTACGGGACTCAGCGTCCAGATGGTCCGCTTCAGGCAGCACGCCAATATCTTTACCGGCGCCATCCAGAAAACCGATGTAGTGGTCTGGGTCGGAGAGCGGAAAGGCGCGCGCCACGGTTACCCTCAGGTAGCAGCGGTCGCCTGCCAGCACCAGCCGAGTCTCTCCGGCAAGGCGCAGCAGTTGCACTTCCTGTGGCTGCAGTATCCGCAGATCGATCGCTGACGTGTCTTCATCCTGGTTGTCAAGCGGTCCCACGGCGGCGGACGTTGGTTGCGTTTCCATCACTTGAGGTCCTCTATGCGTATGGACGCACCGATACTCTCAACGCCATTCATGAGCTCGATCGTAGCCAGTGCGCTGCGCACGGCGCCCCATGGCGCCAGATGCGTGAGCCAAACGACTTCGTTATATCCGAAGCTTACCTCCTCCGGTTGCAGCGATAGTACCGATTGGATTGAAATCTGGTGCTCACCCAAAACGCCTGCAACCTCGGCCAGTGTCCGAGGGCGGTCGCGTAGCGTCATTCGGAGATAATGGCGCGTTACGGCCTGGTCTGGGTGCACCTGCTGCAAGGGGAGTGCACACGTGCACGGCACGCGACCCGTCGCGCCGTGCCGGATGTTACGGAAGACATCCATCAGGTCCCCCACTACGGCGCTGGCGGTTGGTCCGGCGCCGGCGCCTCTACCGTAAAACATCACCTCGCCCACGGGTTCGCCGCGGAGCAAGACGGCGTTGTTGACGCCATGCGTAGCGGCCAGCGGGTGATCGGTGCGCACGAGGGCTGGATTGACGCGCACTTCCACGTCGGTATTCGTGACACGGCGAGCCACGCCGAGCAGCTTGATTGCGAAGCCGAGGTCGCGCGCATACTTGATATCGCGCGGGGTTATGTGCGATATGCCCTCTACAGGCACGGCGGCCACGTTGATCCGGCCGGTAAACGCGATTGAGGCCAAAATGGCGATTTTGAACCGGGCGTCGTGCCCTTCAATGTCGCTTTCCGGGTTTGCTTCCGCGTAACCCAGGTCCTGGGCGGAGCGCAGGGCCGTCTCAAAATCGCCGTGCCCGGCCTCCATTTCACTCAGAATGTAGTTGGTGGTGCCATTGATGATGCCCGCAACCAGCCGGATCTCGTTGGCAGCCAACGCGTTCTTCATTGGCTGGATGAGCGGAATGCCGCCGCATACACTGGCTTCAAACTGAAAATCGAGCGCGCCGGCTTCGGCTTCTTCCATCAGGCTGTGCCCGGCGCAGGCCAGCAACTGCTTGTTCGCCGTGACCACATGCTTTCCGGCCGCCAGGGCGCGATGCAGGTAGGTCGCAGCCGGCTCAATGCCGCCGATCAACTCGCAAACCACGTGGATTGCCGGGTCGTCGATCACCTCTTCGACGTTGGCAGTAACAATGTTTTGCGGAACGATGGCGGCGCGCCGCTTGTCCGGGTTGCTCACGGCAATACGGGCAATCTCAAACTGGACGCCGCTCTTGCGCTGGATCGTCTCCCTCTGCTTGAGCAGCAGCTCCACAACGCCGGTACCAACCACGCCCATGCCGAGAAAGCCGATGCGGATCGGCCCGCAGTGCTCAGGTGGCGCGGCTCTGTTGGCTGGATCGGTGCGTTCGGTCACTCGCCATCGTCCGGCAGTATCTCAACCAGCGGCGCGCCGGCCTGAACCAGCGCGCCATCTTCAGCCGGAATCGCCAGGACGGTGCCGCCGCGTTCGGCCGGCACATCCGAAAAGATCTTCATCGCCTCTATGACGCCGATGGATTGGCCGGCCGCGATGTGATGCCCGACCTCGATAAAAGGCGGCGCTCCCGGTTTATCGGCTCTGTAGAAGATGCCGACCATGGGAGATGTGAGCATTACGCCGGCGGAGGATACTTCCGGCTCGTCGTCGGGCACCGTGGGCGCCGCGATCTGCCGCAGAGCGGCGTTGGCCGGAATGGTGGCGGCATGCTCCGGCGGCGCAGTGGTGCCTGCCGCCCTGGGAGCCTTGATACGGATCGATCGATGTCCGTCGCAGTATCGGATTTCCGCCAGGTGCTCGTCTCGGGCAAGCTCCAACAGGCGGCGAATCTCTTCCAGTTCGAATCCAAGGAGGGGCATGGCGGCTGGGTTTCGGCGCGCTGTGGCCGCGGTGCAGAGCAGCACCGCAAAGGGAACAAGAGCCGCCTGAGGCGGCTTCGACACACTCGGCAGTATACCCATGAGGCGGTTCACCGTCAAGCGCGTCCGTTGGGGGCAACGCTACCGGCGGAGGCAGGGACTGGTAAACTACAAGGACCCGTGCAGGTCTCCGGCTGCGACCACGGGCGTTCTGTAATCCCACGCGGAGGTCACTTCATTGTCCTCGTTTGATGTGTTCGGCATGTGCAATCCCTTGTTCGACGTGCAGGCGGAAGTCTCGGACGCACTGCTTGCCGACATCGGACTGCAAAAGGGCACGATGTCGCTTCTTGAAGAAGCCGAGGGGCACACGCTGCTTGCCCGCGTTGCGGAGCATATTGTCAATGCCGAGCCGGGTGGCTCAGGTGCGAACACGATGATCGGAGTTGCGATGCTTGGCGGCTCGGCATGCTATACCGGCAAGCTGGCGGATGACGAGCGCGGTCGCCTTTATATGCAGGGCATGGAAGATCGCGGCGTCACCTTCGCGGCTCCGGTCGGGGCCGGTGCCACGGGGACCTGTGTGGTGCTGTTGACGCCGGATGCGGAGCGCACAATGGGCACGTTCCTGGGAAGCTGCCGCTCGCTCGCGCCGCCGGACGTGGACGTGGAGCGGCTGAAGTCCAGCAGATACCTGTACGCCACCGCTTATCTTTGGGATACGGCGTCGCAGCGCGAAGCGGTTACAAAAGCCATGCTCGAGGCGCGTGCCGGCGGAACCCGGGTGGCCTTCAGCCTTTCCGACACGTTTTGCGTTACGCGGAACAAACCGGAGATTCTCGCGCTCATGAAGGAGCACGTAAACATTGTCATCGGCAACGAGCAAGAGGCCTGCACGCTTACCGGCGAGCACGACGCGCGCCGTGCGGCTGCCCGCCTGGCCGAGCACGCCGATATCGCGGTGGTGACGCAGGGCGCCAACGGATCGGTGATCATTGAGGACGGACACGCTGTAACCGTACCGGCATATCCCGCCACGCCCGTTGATACCACCGGCGCGGGCGACGTATACGCAGCAGGCATCCTTCACGCTGTCACGCACGACCTCGGACTTCAGTGTGGGGCACACATCGGCGGATTGCTGGCTTCGCGTGTGGTCAGTAAGCTGGGCGCGCGCCTCGACGAGATTCCGTGGTCGGATGTAGACCGTATCGTGGAGCGGTACGCGGCCTGACCGAGCCTGGGGCCAATGGATGACGCATCCAGCCGTTATAACACTCACCACCGATTTTGGGCTTGCCGATCCGTTCGTTGGTGTGATGAAGGGCGCCATCCTCAGATGCGCCACAGCGGCACGGATCGTAGACATCACGCACGCGATTCCGCCGCAGGATGTCATGGCTGCCAGCTGGTTGCTCTCCAGCTCCGTCGGCTGGTTTCCTCATGGCACGGTGCATGTGGCTGTTGTCGATCCGGGGGTTGGATCGGCCCGGCACGCACTGGCGATCCGGTGCGGCACGTTCTTCCTCGTCGGTCCCGACAATGGCATCTTCACCGAGACTCTTCTGCAATATCCGCAGCTTGAAGCAGTGGTCATCGAGCCCGAAGCAATACCTGTACCGGCGATGAGCGCCACCTTCCATGGCCGCGATCTGTTTGCTCTCGCCGCGGCGGAGATCGCTCTGGGCCGACCGATTCGGGAGCTGGGGCTATCGGTATCGGCCGCCGATCTGGTTCGGCTGGCGCTGCCACAACGGCATGCCACGGAAAACGCCGTGGCCGGTTTCATCCGATGGATAGACCGGTTCGGCAACCTGATTTCCGATATCGTGCCTGAGTTGCTGGATGCCGCGCTCAGCAGGTCCGGCTCCGGCCCGCTGCCCGCGCCACGCGGCCCCTGGCTGGTCACAGTCGGGTCGTGTACGGTGCGCGGCATTCGGCGTACATACACCGATGTCGACACTCTTGAGCCGATTGCCCTGTTCGGCAGCAGCGGCACGCTGGAGGTCGCCGTGCGAAACGGCTCTGCCGCCGAACTTGCGGGAATCGGAATCGGCGAACCGATCCGGCTGTGTCGCAACCTGGTTTGATTTCACGCCGCGCATGTGATAAACTCAATAGGTAACGCGGCCCGCTGGAACAGCCTTGGCACCAGCACAGGCTACGCGTAGGATCAGGTTGTGGTGCCGGGACGTCGAATCCATGCCCTGCGAACGCACTTTCATCGAGGATCGCGACAAGCCCGCAGCGGGTGTAGCGCATTCGACCGACCCAGCGATATTTCAGGCTCTGTGGGACCGACACTGGCCGGCACAGTATCGCTTCTTCCGGCGCCGTGGCTTGCGGGCTGAAGAGGCGGAGGATCTGGCCGGCGAAACTCTTCTTGCGGCGTTTGCCAACCTGCATCAGTTTGAGGGGCGCGGCCGCGGCCAGTTTGAGGGGCGCTCGTGCTCCGTGGAAACCTGGCTGGGCTCCATTGCACGTCGAAAACTGGCGGCGTACCTCGCCGGGAGATCCCGGCTGGTGACGATCGACTCGGTCGATGGCGCCGGAGTAATCGACGCCGGCCATCGCGGTTCAGGCGCGGGCGACCATGATCGATTGCCGGGGGATTCGGCCAATGAGCCGATCCGCGCGCTGCTCAAGCGCGAGCTGGCGGAAGAGACGTGCGACGCGTTAATATCGGTTGGGATGCGCTCCGAAACGCAATTCGCTGCGCTATTGCTGCACTATTGCTGCGACCTTTCGCACAAGGATATTGCTGAGTTGTGGCACGTAGACAGCAAAACCGTGAACTCACGCCTGCAGGAAGGTCGCAAGAGTTTGAAGCGGGCGATCGCTGCGCCGCTTGATGGATGAACGTGGAAATCGCCACTGGCGACGGATTGGCCATTTTGTGACGCGAGGAGACTCTGCTTGAGGCATCGAGCGCCGACAGCCTGGAGGAGCGACGATAAGAGTGGAGCAGAGGTCACGAATCACGCCACGGGACCCGAAGCCTCTCTGCTCTTCTATACCGGTCTTGTGCGCGCTCCACTGTGGTTGGGTGTGCCTCATGTGGAGGGGATTTCACGCTACAGGTTTTCCATCGACGCGCCGCCGGGCGCCGGTCTGCTGGCGCCGCAGCAGTTGATGCGCACCGACCTGAGAACCAGTTCTGTTCCCGTACGGCATCTCGACCTGCAGCCCGGCGGTTTTTACCAGTGGTGTGTGGAAGGAAGTCGCCGGACGAGTTCGCCGTGGTCTCAACTGGCGTCCGGCCTCTTCTGGATGCTGGATTCCGACGGGCTCGTAGCGTACGACGGTATCCGAACTGCGCTCACGCGGGCGCCGGATCTTGAGTTTGCGGCGCTTGCCGGCAGTATGCTGCTTTCGCGCATTGGATTGTACAACGACTCCGTAGCGCTGATCTGCCGCCGTACCGGCGAACCGGTTCAAGCCGGGCGCGAGCGGTTGCGACATATGGCGCTGGCGTTGGTCTACAAGAACATGACCGCGAACCTGCAAGCCCTGTGCGCCTCGGGAGACCATTCCAGGGTGATACCGCCGGAGTTCGTCGCGTGGAGTATGGCGCGTGCGGACCGCCATAGGGCTCTGGCTGGTGGCGCCACGACGGACTTATGCACCGTTTCTGTACCCGGTGAAAGCGAAATACCGGAGCGCACGATGAGCTCATGATGAAGAATGCTCACCTTGAAAACGGCAGCCGTCCGCAGAGTCCGCAGCGACGCGCGCGCATGGGCGAGCGCATCAAGATGGCCTCAACACATGCCGGGCTCAGCCTGAAAGACCTGGCGAACAGGCTGGGCGTTAAGCCCGACACCGTGTACCAGTATGTGCGAGGCATTACAACAACGCCGGTTCGCACTCTGGAACAGATCGCCAGCATCACCGGTCTGCCGGCCAGCTACTTCGACCCGGATGTTCCGGTTACCGAGGTAGGTACGCCGGATCCGGCGCCCGCGCCCGGCGGCGGAGCGCGAAGTGGGCCGGCGATTGCACTGCCCGATCGCATCCAATTGGAAATGGGGCACCTCCAGAGCCTCGCGCAGGCTCAGAACTTCCCCAAGCGTGACCGTGCGGCCTATATGTCGTCGTTGGAGCAGTTGTTGGCGTTGGCCCGCGCGATTCAGAACAAGGATCAGGAGGCATGGAGCCTCTGGATGCTCGGATGCGCGCAAATGGAAGATAACAACCTGGAGAAGGCGCGGGAGCTGACCGACCATGCCGTCCAGTTGTTCGAGGAAGCCGGCTTATCCAACTACCGCGACCTTGCGTCACTCGACCTGTCGCTGATACTCGTTCATGCCGGTGAACTGGAAATTGCGAAAGAGGTGCTCGGTCCAGCTCGCCAAAACGAGATGGCGAACGTAAGGTGGCGTGCCGAGTGTACGTTGGGCAGCATCTGGTTTCGGGAACAAAACCACGGCGAGGCCATTCGATGCTATGGGCGGGCTGCACAGATCAGCAGCGAACTTGATCCCGAAGTCCGGCAGCGCGATTGCATTCCGCAGCTGATGTCTCACGTTGCGGACGTGGTTCGCGCCACCGGACACGACGATCAAGCGCTGATGCTCTGGGCGCAGTGCCTGCAGCAGGCAGCCGGATCTCGAAATGCCGGTTTGTTCCTCGAGGCTCTGATGGAGGCTGCCCAGTGTTCGTTCAACGTGGGCAATCTGGGCGAAGCAAAACAGCGGCTGGAGATGGCTGTGGTGCTTGCCAGCTTCCTGTTTGAGGACGAGGCGCGGCTAAGCATAGCGCGGTCACTGCTGGCGCAGGTGCAGGTGGCGATTGGAGCGGTGCCTGAGGCGGCCGAAAGCGCGCGCCAGGCTGTACGCGTGGCTTCCCGGACGCGAAACACGCGGAGCGTGATAATTGCCACGATGATGGAGGCTGAGGCCAGCCTGGCGGGTGGCGACTGGCGAGGAGCCATTGTGCGGTCGACGGACGCGCTGGAAACGGCCGCCAGTAGTGGGAGAACGCGAGAGGTCTCAAACATTCGCGAACTGCGGGCGCGAGCGTGGCTGTGCGCGCACGAGGCAGCAGTTGCCTCCGGCGATCGTGCGGCCGCCGTTGAGGCGCGGGCGAGCGCGCTATCCGAAGCCCAGCAGGCGCTGGCTGTTGCCGACAGCACCGACACGGTTCGCGAGGCGGTTGCGGCACACGTCACGCTGGCGCGGATCTATGGGGCGTCCGGAGACTCAGCGATGGCAGAGGAGCATGCGCGTGCGGCGATCGAAACCTCGAATGCCGGCGCAGTTGGACTCCAGCGACTGCTGGGACAGGACGTGGACGAGACGACGCGTCTGCTGCGCCTGGCTGGCATGGAAGCGCCGGAGCTGTTTCGTGGCCGTAAGGTGTCACTGCCGATGTTGGAGTGGCAGGCGCACTATATCGCGGGCGAATCCAGAGCGGCGCAATTGGGTCCCGGTGAAGCGTTTGAGGATATGCGCGCGGCAGCCGAAGCCATCGACCTGATTACATCCAGCCTGACACGGCGGGAGGCACACAAATTCCAGGCCGCGCATCAGGACGCCAGGCAGGTTTTTCAAAAGCTGGCCGCGTTCGCGATTACCGATGGCGAGCAGAAAGAGGCGGCACGCCTCCTCCGCAGGGCGCACTGGGCAAGCGATGACGGCGGGCCGAAAGCAATATCAGGGTCCAGCTGATTGCCGTGGCGGTTCTTCGGACGGACAACCCGACGAGAAAGCAGCCGGCGGAAGGAGAACCTTCAGCCGGCTGCACAGCATATATGCCCAGCCCGGAGTACGCTTCGGCATCGGTCCGCAGCGCGTTCATACCGCTAGGCCATACGCTCGAGGCTCGAGCCCGTCGCGATTCCTAGAGCGGCGGTGGCGGTGCGCCTCCGCTGCCAACGCCACCACCCTCAACCATTGCTGCGAGTTTGGGCGGTGGAGCGCCTCCGCTACCAACGCCGCCACCCTCAACCATTGCCGAGAGCTTGGGCGGTGGAGCGCCTCCGCTGCCAACGCCGCCGCCCTCTGCTTTGGCCGAAGCCGCGCCGCAGAGCAGCATGGCTGCGAAGGCCGCGGCGGCCAAAAGGCAGTTGAGGCGGAGAACAAAACTCTTCATCCTGACTTCCTCCTTCGAGAACGAGCGGCACACCGTGCCGCCCAGCCGAAAGACATGCCATCCGCGGTTGCCTCGACAGGCGCCGACCGGACATGCCATAGTCCCGCCCCGCAGCGCAAAGTCGGCTAGCCGAACTCGCGAGGCCAATGGGCAGAGACATTTGCTGCAATTCTATTAGAGCGAGTACGTGGAGGAATCTAGGGTAGTCTGCGAAAAAGTTTGTGCCGGCGCGCCGAGCAGCGCATGTATTGCATTGGCAAATTGGCCACCAAAAGGCGGTTGAACCATGCTAGAGGAGCAGACCGAGTCCGGGAACAGGCGCGCTGAGCATCTGATCGAACCGGCAGAACTGGCGGAGCGCATCCGCGCAGGCAGTGCCGGCCTACGAATTGCGGACATGCGTGGTGAGGTTCGCCTTACAGAAACTCCGTCCGGCGATCAGAAGGCCGAGTATCTGGGAAACCGGGATGCCTGGCTCAACGGCCACATTCCCGGCGCAATCTACCTGGACTGGACGCGCGATATAGCGGACGAAAACGATCCGATCCCAGCACAGGTCGCATCGCCGGCGAAGCTTCAGGCCGTGTTCGGCGCAGCCGGCGTGGATGACAGCACCGAGGTCGTGGCATACGATGCGCACCCGGCATCCCAGTTCGCCACACGGTTGTGGTGGGTGCTTCGGTACTGCGGCCACAGCCGTGTGCGCGTGCTAAACGGCGGCTGGAATCGCTGGGTCGCCGAGGGGTATCCGGTTGAGCGGTCCATTCCGGCGCCGGACCCGAGGGTTTTTCCGGTTCACCTGCACCCGGAGTGGCGAAGCACGGCGGACGATGTGCGAGCTTCACTGGGCCAAACCGGCGTGGTTCTGGTGGATGCTCGCGACAGCGGCCAGTACGCCGGTACGATCCGCCGCGATGGTCGGGCCGGCCACATCCCCGGCGCCCGGAGCTTGCCGCGTGAAAGGCTTACCGATGATCGTGGTTGTTTCCGATCTGAGGCCGAACTGCGGGAGGCGGTGCGGCATGCCGGCATTGATACGCAGCACCGCATTATCGCGTATTGCAATGGAGGTATCGCGGCAACCGCGGCCCTATTTGCCCTTTCTATGCTCGGCGCCCACAACCTCTCCGACTACGACGGATCCTGGAACGAGTGGGGCGCTCGCGAAGAGTTGCCGGTGGAGGGGCCAGGCTAGCTGCGACTGTAGGACGGAGCGCCTGCCCACAGCCGGAATCAGTCTTCGAGCCACCATTGCCGTTCAGATGCGTGTGCCATAATCGTTGCGGCAGGTTCCGGGCGCGCACCACAGGCCGGGGCGCCGCCAGCCTGCCGGAAAAGTCTTACGCTGGAGCGAAAAACGCTGATGACGCTTGTTATTGATGACGTTTCTGCCCGTGAAATCCTCGATTCTCGCGGAAACCCCACCATTGAGGTGGATGTGTATCTTGAAGACGGAACCATGGGTCGGGCGTCGGTACCCAGTGGCGCATCGACGGGCGCGCACGAAGCCATCGAACTCCGCGACGGCGATACGTCGCGTTATGGCGGCAAGGGGGTGTTAACGGCAGTTGAGATTGTAAATGAGAAGCTGGGACCCGAAATCGTGGATATGTCGGCGATGAACCAGCGTCGCATCGACCAGCGCCTTTTGGATCTGGACGGAACCGACAGTAAGTCGGCGATGGGTGCAAACGCCCTGCTCGGAATATCACTTGCCGTAGCGCGGGCGGCCGCGGCCGCTCTGGGGATGCCGCTGTTCAAGTACCTGGGCGGCGTCAACAGCTGCGCGCTGCCGGTGCCCCTGATGAACATCCTGAACGGTGGCCGACATGCATCCAGCAACGTGGATCTTCAGGAGTTTATGATCGCGCCGGCCGGCGCCGCGAGCTTCTCGGAAGCGCTTCGGATGGGATCTGAGGTGTTCCACGCACTTCGCAAAGTGCTATCTCATCGCGGCCTGTCGACCGGGTATGGCGATGAGGGTGGATTTGCCCCAAACCTCGAGAGCAATGAGGAGGCGCTGCAGTTGATCAGCCAGGCCATAACCGACGCCGGCTACAAAGCAGGCGGCGATATCTACATCGCATTGGATCCGGCCGCCACGGAATTCTACGATGCGGCTGACCAGACGTATCACCTGAAGGGTGAGGGCAAAACGTATACGAGCGCCGAGTTGGTGGACCAGTATGCGCGCTGGATTGACCACTATCCGATCCTGTCGCTGGAGGACGGTCTGGCTGAGGACGACTGGGAGGGCTGGCATCTCCTCACGGAACGGCTTGGCAGCCACGTACAACTGGTTGGTGACGATCTGTTTGTTACAAACCGCACGCGGCTCGCGCGCGGCATCGCAGAACATACGGCCAACAGCATCCTGATCAAAGTCAACCAGATCGGCACTCTCACAGAGACGCTGGACACGATGGAGATGGCGAAGCGGGCGGGCTATACTGCCGTGATCTCACATCGTTCCGGCGAGACAGAGGACACGACAATCGCGGACATCGCCGTCGCGACGAACGCCGGGCAGATCAAGACCGGGGCGCCAAATCGCACCGACCGGGTGGCGAAATACAACCAGCTTCTACGGATTGAAGAGGCATTGGGTGAAACCGCCGAGTATCCGGGTCGATCGGCGTTCTACAGCCTCCGGTAATCAGACGGTGATGGATGCATCGTACGACGACGAGTATCGGCTATACCTCGACGGCTGTCGCCGGTTGGGCGAAAAAGCGATGGATGCGGCGGAATTCGCGCAACAGTGGGAGGAATGGCGCCGCCACGCGGAGAAACTGACGGAGATGGCTGACTCTGCACCCGGCCAGGCGGTTTCAATCGAGCAGCGCGCTGCCATGCTGCGGCGATTCCGCAGTGACCGGTTGGTACGTGTTGTTCTGGCAGGCATGGCAACCGATGACGCAACTGACAGCCGGTAAGCCCGGCGACTACAAAACGGAAATACGACGCGCTATTGGCGCCGTGCTCACCGTGGCGTTTTGCGCGTCGTTCGGAGTGTGGGCCAGAGAGCCGTACCTGGGTTCCGGCTTGCGGCGCCAACAGAACGCGCAAATCGAGCGCCAAGTGTACGCTGTGCAGGCCAAGATTCAAGCCGCAACGCGTCTCATCGACGAAGAGAAATCTGCCCACGGCGCGGCGATCATGCTGCGCATGCAGCATTTCGTGAAACCGGGTGAGCACCTGCTGGTAATATCGCAACATTAGCCACCGCAAGGTTTGGATCGAATGTCTCGCTGCGCGAGACGGTGTGACCCGTTAGCGCCTCCGGCCAACGCCCCCCAACCGTCCAGGTCCGCCCCCGGCATACGCTGCGGACTGTGTGGAAAGGAAGATTGATGCGAGGCCGTTATTTAGCTGGCAGTGCCCTTCTTCTGTTGGGTCTGGCGGCGGTCATGACTTTTTGCGAAGGCTGCGGCGGCGCACTTTCGAAGACCGCAGCCGCGACCAGTGCACGCGTCAAAATCACTCTCAACTGGTCGGCCCGCAGCCGCGCGGTCACCGCGCCGTCCTCCGCACTCTCCGCCAATGTGACGCTGAAGAAGGCGAATTTCGACGGCAGCGACTTCTTCTTCATTATCAATCGCGATGCCAGCCCCTCTGCGTTTACCCGGCTGTACACGTCCGCCAACGAAGCTCAAACCGGCAAGTGGAGACTGGTGGTTACGTTTTATGCGCAGGCGAATGGCACTGGGAGCGTGGTGGGTATCGCCACGGCGGTGGTAACCATCGCCGGAGATGGCAGCGGCATCGGCACCGTTTCGACCCAGAATACAGTCACGGCATGTTCGATCAACACAACACCACCGCCGGTGATTCAGGCGACTCAAGAGGGTGACTTGACGGTGACGGCCTATGACGCCGCCAAAAACATCGTCGCCGTTACACCAGGCTCGATTTTCTATACGGTGACGTCCGGCGCATCGAACCTCGCGGTGGACCCCACCACCGGTAAACTTCACGGCATTGCACCCGGCGCAGCGTCGGTTACCGCCAGCGTAGACGGCGTGACGTCGGCGCCTGTGACGGTAACCGTTGTACCCACCATTGCCATCAACATTTCTCCGACCACGGTTACTGTTCTTCAAAGCGGTACACAGCAGTTCATGTCTACGGTTACGGGCACGAGTAATGCAGCCGTTCAGTGGAGCGTGGAGCAGTCAACCGGCGGCACAATAACGCCGACCGGGTTCTATACCGCGCCTGCAAGCGCCGGCATGTTCACGGTTGTCGCGACTTCGGCCGCAGATCCAACCAAGCATGCCACGGCGCAAGTGACGGTACCGGCCGTTCAGGCCAGTTCAATCTTCGTTGCCGACAACATTCGTGACGACATCACGCGAACTGTGGATATGGCGGGTGACGCAGCGCAGGTATATGGCAGTACCAGCGGCGCCGCGTCCCTTCCGGGCGCGTCGAGTGTTGCTCTGGACGCCAGTGGGCGGATCTACATCACGGAGTCAACCAGTAACGGCTCCGACGGTAACCACATCGTGAGGATCGATAGTATCACCGGTGGTGAGCGCCTTGAGTTTGGCGCTAGCCACGGCAGCGGTGTGGGTCAGTTCGAGGGTCCGACATGTGTCGCCATTGGTCCCATCGATGGCCGGGTATATGTGGCCGATAAGGGTAACAACCGCATCGTGTCGTTTGACCCGACATTCGACAATATCACGGGATGGCAGTCGATCTCCGGGCCGCCGGCCGGCGTCTCTGGGCCAGGCTTTAGCAACCCAACCGGCGTGTACGTAGACAGCCAGGGCAAGATCTGGGTTGCAGATAGCGGCAACAATCGCATCGTTCGGATGGACGACATCACCGGCACGAACTGGGTGGCATACGGCAAGCTCGGTGATCTGAATTCAACCGGGTTCCATAATCCAACCGGCGTGTGCGCGATTGGGGGATTCGTGTATGTGGCCGACCAGGAAAACTCACGAGTGTGCCGAATGGCGGATGACGCAACCTTGTCGGGAGCGGGCTTTACGTGGTATACTGGGTCGGGTTCGCTTCTGCTGGCCGGGCCCTCCGGCGTTTGGTCCACGTCGGACGGTTACATCTACATCGCCGATACCGGCAATCAGCGGATCGAGCGAATACGCGATATCCAGGGTGATAACGCATCGGTCTACGGTACCAACGGCGCCCAGCTGCCGGGTGAGTTCAAGTCGCCGGTGTTTGTTCTGGCCCGGTAGTGAGGATCAGGTCCGCCAGCCACTCTCAACATCGTGATTCATTTTGTTTGAATGGATCGCGTCGGCAGCACGCAGGAAGCGAACTCGCACCGAACGACCTGTTCTCGTTCTGTCAGATTGGCCGCCGGCGACGGTGGCTCCGACGAATTGGCGCAGTAACCAGCATCTCCCGCAGCGGATTGGATTGAACGCTCAGGTGAGGAGTTACGATGATGCATAAGTCGCAATGCACCGCAGCCAGAATTGCCTTAGCCTGCGCATTTCTGGCAGCTGGGCTTGCGGGATGTGGTGGAGGTGGTAGTTCCGCCGGCCCCGCGATAAACCCCAGCATTCCAAGAAGCAGCAACGTGGTGGTGCTGCCCGCAGGAACAGTAGTGACGCCGTCCGGCAATGGTGGGCTCAACAATGTTGGGCTCGCCGGCGGTAACCTGCCGACACTGGCCGCCGGCGTTGTCGTAGCTTCAGGACCGCTCGCCGGCGCGCCGAACGGTATGCTTCGGCAGGTCGATTCAGTGAGTGGCTCCTCCTTCACCTCACACCCGGTTTCGCTTGAGGACGTGTTTTTGCGGGCGCAGCTCCAGGTTCATCAGCAGTTGGACAGCAGTAATCTCACGTCCCGCAGCGTTCGACCCGGCGTGCGCGTGGCCGTTGGCGCAAATTCACGTGGCGGCGGCGGGCCCGTGGTAGTCTCACTCGATACGGTACTTTCCGGCACCGGCGCCACCGCGGTTACGCTCAGTGGCACCGCCAGCATCACCGCCTCGATGGACGTGAGCATCAACATCGACGCGAACGGCGTGGCAAGCCTCAGTGTGGTACCTACGGTCACGTCACAGGTGCAGGCGAAGCTCAACAGCACAGAGTCTGCAAGCGGCCTCAATGCCAGTGTGCTTATCGCGCAGCTTACAACCATCAAGCCAATTGTTGAGTACCTTGGCCCGGTTCCCGTGGTGTTTACACCAATCATTGATGTGTACGCCAAGCTGAACGGCGCGGCGAAACCGGGGCTCGCGTTTACTTACAGCGGCAATTCCAGCGTTGGAGCCGGTGTGCAGTACGTACGTGGTGGCGGCTGGACAGCAGTACCCTCCTTCTCGCACTCCGCGGACAAGCTCGTACAGACCAACAATCCGTACGCTGCGTTTACCGGTTCTGCAACACCGTACCAGCCGGATATGACGATAGAGTTGTATGGCGTTCCGATCGCTACGGCAAACTACAGCGCCGCGGCGCTCAACTATACGTTCACTCGTCCAACGCCCCCGCCCGGCACCAACCTGGTGGTCGATGCGGCTTTTATGGGGTCTATCGCTGCCACGGGGTCGCCAATTGGTGTCGAGGTACCGGCGATCTCGTTCAACAGCACGATCAACACCAGCTTCCACCTGTTCAACCAATTCTTGCCGGACAACGGTCAGGTGCTGGTCGGAATCCAGTAGAGGAGCCGAACCATGAAGAAAATCTCTCTCTGCCTCCTTTTGCTTGCCGTTGTTGTGCTGATGGCCGCTTCAGGCTGCGGTGGTGGCTCAAGCGCCGTCTCGCGCAGCGCGCGGCGCTCGGTGGTGATTACCATCCACTGGCCGGCAAACACGCGCGTTATACCGGCCGCGGCGCAGAGCATCACCGTCGCCATATCGCAGACCGGGCAGCAAACGCAAACCAAGACTGCCATCCGGCCCACCGGCAGCAACTCATCGTCGTTGAGCTTTAACAATCTGGCGGTCGGCGCGGCTACGATCACTGCCACGGCCTATCCCAATTCCAACGGAACCGGGGTGGCGCAGGGCGTTGGTACCGGCATCGTGCAGGTGCAGCCAAACACCTCCGTCACCGCGTCGCTCACCATGGCCAGCACAATCACGCAGTTGAAGCTGGTAGGCGCCGCGCCAAGTGGATCGGTGGGTTTGCCGATCGCGCTCGCCGTGTCGGCGCTGGATGCCTCGAACAACGTGGTTATCACGGGCCTTAGCGACTGGAAGTGGCAGGCGCCCGCCACGGGAGCGCTCACACCCACCGGCAGCACCGCACAGTTTGAGGCTTTTGCCGGCGGAAACGTCAGCATAACCGCTACAGAGACCGATTCGGGCAAGAGTGTTTTGATTCCGGTAACCGTTTCGCCGGGCACTCCCGCCCTTGCGGCCACGGGTTGGCCGAAGTTCCACGGCGACGTGCTCAATTCGGGCCGATCCGCCGGCGTAGGTGGCTCGGGATCGGTATCGTGGCAGTTCCACGCGGGCGGATCCATTCAATCTCCGCCGGCCGTAAGTTTCAATGGTGACATAGTCTTCGCGTGCGAAGACGGCTACTTCTACGACCTGAACCGGGATGGCACGCTTCACTGGAAGACGCTGCTTGGTGGCGTGAGCCAGAGTGGGCCTGCTGTCGCCGGTACCGGGGTGGTATACGTTGGCGCCAACGATGGCAAACTCTATGCTCTCAACGCCTTCACCGGCGCGATCCGGTGGACGTTCCAGGCGAACGACAAGATCATCGGCCCGGTGAACGTTGGTCCGGATGGCACGATCTACTTCGGCGCCGGCACGGCAGACAGGCACCTGTACGCGCTTACACCGGCGGGCGTCAAGAAGTGGGCGGCGCCTGTGGGCAATAGCGTTCGCGGTGGCGCTCTCATCGACGCAAACGGGAATCTCTACTTTGGAAGTGATGATGGCTCGCTCTACGCTCTGAACTCCTCTGGGGTGCAGTTGTGGGCATTCAAGACCGGTGGCGCCGTAGAGGATACACCGGCCTGGAACAGCACCACGGGCGACGTGGTATTTGGCAGCGATGACGGCTTCCTGTATTCGGTGACGCCGGGCGGCACGCTGGCATGGAAGTTCCAGACGGGCGACGCCAACTCGGCAAGCCCGGCAATAGGCCCGCATGGCGATGTGTATGCCGGCTCAGCCGATCACAATATCTACGCGGTTTCTGCCACGGGCGCTTCCGAGTGGCAAACGCTCACCGGAGATGTGGTCACCTGCTCACCGGCCGTCGATGGCGCCGGCAACATCTACGTTGCCAGTGACGACCACATTCTCTACGCTCTCAATCCCTCGGGCGTGGTGATGTGGAAGGTGGTCTGCGGCGATCTGGATACCTCATCGCCGGCGATCGGCGCGGACGGCACCGTCTACGTTGGCACCGATTCGCCCGACCTGGGTGAGCCCAATACCACCGGCGTATCGAATACGCTGTTCGCCATCCACTGAACTTGCAAAGTGGCGGCGCTGCAGCGCGGCCCAAATCGCGACCTCCGGCTGCGCGTCAGACGGGGGTCGCTTCTGTGTTCGGCTGCGCATGACACCCCTCGACTATCTGCTGCTATTTGCCGCCGCATTCGCGGGCGGAGCGGTCAACGCCGTCGCGGGTGGCGGAACGCTGCTTACGTTTCCGTCACTGTTATGGGCCGGTCTGCCTGCCCGAGTGGCCAATGCAGTGAGCACGGCCGCGTTGTGGCCGGGTCAGCTAAGTTCGCTGTGGGGCTACCGAAAGCAGCTTCGGGGCGCCGGGCTGGCCGTCGCGGTGATGTTTCTGCCCTCCATGATCGGTGGGGCGGCCGGCGCGCTGCTGCTCATCAAGACATCAAATGGCGCGTTCGAGCGGATTGTGCCGTGGTTGATCTTGCTGGCAACATGTCTGTTCCTGGCGCAGGAGCCGATAAGCCGGGCCGTATTGCGACGGCGCGCTACCAACGCTGCCGACGGTTCTGAACCATCGGATGCGCCGCGCCCGTCAGTGCGGTGGCTGATGGTCGCGGTTTTTCAGGTGTTTGTAGCAACCTATGGCGGCTATTTCGGCGCCGGCATCGGCATCGTGATGCTGGCGGTTCTGGCGCTCATGGGGCTTCAGAATATTCATCAGATGAACGGCGTCAAGGCCGTGAACGCGCTAACGATCAACGCCGTGGCAACGTGCCTGTTTATCAGTCAGGGCCTGATTAACTGGAGGCTGGCGGCCTGGATGGCGGTGGGCAGCATACTTGGCGGCTATCTGGGCGCTGGGCTGGCGCAGCGCGCCGGGCAGCGAGCTGTACGGCGCACAATTATCGTCATTGGGTTAGGTTTGGCGGTGGCGCTTTTTGTACAGAGCGCTTATAATGGTGCCCATGGCGTCGACAGAAAGCAGCACACGTCAAAACCGTCCGGTCGGGGCTGACTTCTCGCCGGCGACAGAGGGTCAAATCGCCTCGTCGGCACGCCAGGATGGGTTTCGCGACTACGCGGCTGAGGCGCGTGCCTCAGTCCGTGAGTTCTACCGTGCCAATCACCAGTTCCAAACGCTGGAGTTTGTGCTCCGGAAGAAGGCGGCGTTTTTGCCACCACGCCGCAGACGAATGAGCGTTTGGGAGGCGATGGAGTTTTTAGATACGCTGGTGGACGACAGCGATCCCGACACCGAACTGAGTCAGATCGCCCACCTGATGCAGACGGCCGAGGCAATACGCAATGACGGGCATCCGCGCTGGTTTGTGCTCACCGGTCTGATTCACGACCTCGGCAAGGTTTTGTGCCTGTTTGGTGAGCCGCAGTGGGCGGTGGTTGGCGATACATTTCCTGTCGGCTGCGCATTCTCGCCCGCGGTGATCTACCACGAGTTCTTCGCAGATAATCCCGACGCGACGGATGAGCGGTACAACACGGAACTCGGCATCTACCAGGCTGGATGCGGTCTGGATCAGGTCCATCTGTCGTGGGGTCACGACGAGTACCTCTATCAGGTGGTCAAGGGTCACCTACCGGAGCCTGCGCTGGCAATGATCCGGTACCACTCCTTCTACGCGGCCCATAAAGAGGGAGCCTACACAGCTTTGATGTCGCCGCACGATTTGCGAAACATGGACTGCGTACGGGCCTTCAACAGCTATGACCTGTACAGCAAAAGCGCCGAGCCTCCGGACGTGGAGCGGCTGCGACCGTGGTACCAGCAGTTGATCGCAGAGTACTTTCCGGAGCCGATCGATTGGTAGAGGCGGGCGCGCGAGGCGTTGGCGCAACGCCGTTTGAACAGTTGGTGGATTGGTATCGCGGCGCGTTCATCAGCAGCCTGCGCGCGGTGGAGCGAAGCGTGCTGCGCGATGAATACCGCAAGGAGCTGGCATCCACGCCGGCGGTTGCGCTGAACGCGGTATGGATCGCCCTCGACGGCGGCACGACGGCCGAGCAGATGGCCGCGCGCGATGCTGTGATGGTTCTATGCAAATGCCACGCCTACGCCGCACTTCTGCGAGGCCTGCAGGAATGTCGGACACATGAGGCGCGCATGCACCTGATGCGCCTTCTTCCCCAGACGGGCGCCGCGAACGCTCTCCGTGCCCTGGCGGTGCTTGAGCAGCGATTCGCCATTGAGGATTGGGAGCTGGCCCGTGAGACGCGGCGTGCACGTCTGGTGATTGAACGGCTCAGCCGCGCATCCGACAGCCGTACACTGCCTCGCGCCGTCACCACCATAGGCGACGAGGACCTGGTCCGTTTTACAGAGAGTGCAGATCGGGACCGGCTGGAATCGCTGCGAGCCGTTTAGCAGTTAAACGCCTGGCCCGGTCCGAGGCGGCGACGGTAACCCAGCCTACTCCAGCATCCGAAACCGTTCGGCAATCCCGTCATCCGCCGTATCTTCCATAAACCGCTCTGCAAACTGCAGGCGCTTTGCTGCTTCGGCGTTCCCGGGGTCCGCCGCCAATACCTTTTTGAACTGAAACACCGCTTGCGGGTATTCGCGGGCATCATAGGCTTGCATTCCGGCGGCAAGCTCGCGGGCAATGACGGCTCGAAGCAGCCGTTGCGCGCGACCCTCCGTATACACCACGCTCTGTGCCCGGTTCAGCGCGTCCACCTCAGCGGCGTGGTCGCCGGACGCCGTGGCCGCATCGGCCTCGGCTTCGGCTGCATCCGCAGCCTCCTGGCGTACTGTGGCGAGGCGGATGCGCCACTCCGGATTGAGCGGCTCTGCCGATACAGCCAGCAGCAGCAGGGCATCGGCAGTCGCAGGGCTTACGGCGGCACACTCGGCAAGGCGCAGAGCCAGCTCCTTCCGAAGTTGCGCGATCTGCTCAGACAGCGCGGTCGGGGCGAGAGCCTCGCGCTCCAGCACCGCCAGCTTACCTACGCAGAGCTGGAGAGCATCGGGCTCGGTTGCAGCACGGCACTCTGCCCGCACCGAATCCAGCCAACGCTCCTGCACATCCTCAATCTGACGGCATAGCGGCGCCTGGGTGGGGTGCTGACCCAGGGCTGCCGATAGAATCGCGAGAGCCCCACGATAGTCCTGTTTTGCCGCGGCCGATCGCGCGCTTTCGGCGGCCTCTTGCGGCGAGGTGGCGCCGGCAGGGGTTCCCGCGGCAGACTGGATGCGCAGAAGGGAGACCGCGCTGCTGCGCAGCGAGAAGGCTGCCCATCCACCGCCTGGAGCCAGCGAGATACCCGTCACAGCAGAATCCACGGGATGATCCCACAGGGAACGGCCGGAGGAATCGAGACACACAAGCCGATGCGCTCCGTCGGAAGAAACGCATGCGGCAAGGCACATGCCGCCGTCATCGGTCAGACACAATGCTACCGGCTGTGCAGAGAGCTCCGCGGTCCATCGGCGTGATCCCTCGCCATCGATGAGGCCAAGTGATCCCGTGAGCGTCATGTAGGCTGTAAATGCCCCGCCTGCAGCTACGGCCAGCGCTCCAACCGGCAGTGCGCACTCGAAGCGCCAAATCTCGTCGCGAGAAGCCGTGTAGAGGTTCACACAGCCCGACTCCGCGCCGGATGCGGCGTGGCTGCCGTCGGGTGAAATGGCGACCGCGGTCAGGTGCTCCTCCACGTCGTCTACCCACATCGGCTCGGCGTCGGACCCGGCCATTGCCGTGGCGTAGCTGGCGCCGGAGAAGTCGGAGAAACAGACGACAAGCTGCCCACCCTCGCGCGCGAGCGCCATATCTCTGAATTCGGCTCGTCGGTCCGGCAGAAAACGCTGCTTCACGCCGCTGCGCACGGTATAGAGGTCGGTAGCGGTCATGCCGGCCACGACCTGGGCGTTGGCGGAGATCTCCACTTTAACCAGTGTCTGGCTGGAAAACGACCCGTTCACCGTCACGCCGCCGTCGCACGTCAACAACGCCTGGTTCCACGTTCGCGCCTGCAGTGGCTTGGGAATGGCGGCGGCAAGGGACCCGTCGTCGGAGAGTGCGAATCGCGAAACGGGATACGCGCCCCGGAACTTCTGCTGCCATATCAGTGTGGTCTGGAGCATCGGTGGTGGTCCGCGATGCGCCCGCAGGCCAAAGGCATCGCAAGCGCCAGTTTACCGCAATCGTTCGCCGTGCGACTGCGGCTCCGGCTTGGCGCAATCCGCCCGCCTTCCGCTCCGCAATCAACGCCACGCCGTTCTCATTTACAACACGAAGCCAGGCTTAGGTTCCGGCTCCGGCATAAGCCTCATTGGCCGCATTTCAGCAAGCGCCCCACAGTGGGGTACGCGCTAACCAGATGGGACCAATGCGACATATAGTTTCAAACACCCGCTTTCGGCCCCGGCTAAAATGTGAACCTGTGTGCGGTCGAATTCCGACAAAGTTGCTGTACCTTTTTTGTCCAATAGCCTCCACTGCATGCAAAAGGCGTTGTAAAATGATTAACGTCATCAGGGCTAACAGGGTGTGTTGGCAATCCGCCAAGCGAACTATGGGCAACCATTGACAGTACCCACTGTACTGACGGCTGACAGGTGCAGTTTGTCGTGACCGCAACGGAAACGCACGGCAGGCGATCCTTCGGCCAAGCTGCAGGGAGTGTACGGCGGTGAAGGGCTAGCGTGGTACCAATGAGGGCTGAACAGCCGGTAGTGGCAGGCGCGGGGTGTCAACTGCTTTTAGCGCTTGTTATCGTCATAACCGCGTTGGCATGCCGCGGGCAGGCCGTCCCGAAGAACGTACTCACTCGCGCGTCGGAGGCCCTGCGTGAAGTGGCTGCTGCGAGCGGCCGGGCGCGCCGGCACGTGTCTGGCACAAAGCTTATTCTGGCACCTGCGATACTGGCTTTCGGGAAGCCTGGCTGGTCCGTCTCGGACGCGGGAACAGGGACCAGGATGCTCATTGACGCTGAAACCGGCATTGTGCGGCAATTCAACGCCGGGCCGGCATCCGACACGCTCAGGAGCCAGCCGCCACACGCTAAGGGTTATTTGTCTCCCGCCGCTTCCTCCCAGCTTGCATGGCGCTATCTGCGCGCGCTAACCGGCCGCGCCGGCTCGTTCGGACTGGTACTGAACCAGCTCCACGGCACGGCGCACCGGGGCGGAGCCGACGCTCCCGTCTGGGATGCGCTGTACCGGCGGGTCAGCGGAGGCGTGCCCTGGTACGATGCCGATTTTGCTAACATCGTAATTGATGGCGTGTCTGGGCGCCTCCTCCGCGCTACGTGCCTTTTCGAGCCATTTCACCCTGCGGCAGGTGGCGTTTGGGTATCACAGCTGCGAGCTGTCGCCGTGGCACGCAGGATCCTCGCCGAGCACAAGCCCGGCTGCGTGCTTACCGGGCCGCCATGGGCGGAGCTCTATTTCGTCCTTGCTCGCGAACGGGATGCGCGTGGCAGGCTGTCCGGATACAGGCCGCCACGGCTCGCCTGGGTTGTGAAATATCCTGCCAGCTTCGGCGATGGCCCGGACCGGCAGTCCGGGTATGTGGAGGTTTGGGTGGCGGCTGGGAGTGCGCAGATTATCGAGCGGACAGAGGGACGCCTCATGGGAGCCCCCGTGTGTCCGCCGTCGGGTGGGGACATCGGAGCACTCATTCGCGCGGCGGCGAGTGTCATCGTTTCACCGGCTGGCGGGCGGCCGAGCATTATGCTGGCGGCGGGCCGAGAGCCTCCGTACCGCTTCTTCGGATTTCTGGCCGGCGTTCGAACGGCGTCGCGGCCGAGCCATCCGTTTGCTGCGGATTTTGCGGTCACGCTGACTTCGCGTGGCGGTCAGGTGAACCACCTCTCGTACGATAGCGCAACCGGTCTGGTGAGCGGGGACCGGGAGGGATCCGGCGCCCTGGCGCACGCTGGGCCTGCATTCGAGCTGTTGTTGCGCGGCGCCGGTCGCCGAGCCGTGGATCGCCGGAAAGGCAACACGGGATGAATCTGCGCGCCCATGCGTCGAATAACGTTCGCCCACCACGTGCAGTATCTCTGTGTACCGGCGCAACTCGGAGTGGTACCTGTGCGCCCGCGGAACGGCCGGCGTGATTACCGGTGACTCCGCCAATGTGGTGAGCGACAACCTCTAAGACGCGGTTGGCGTGCCGTCGGCCATGAACCACGTGTCGGGTGGTTGTGGCTCGGGAGCACGCGGACTACGGCGCTGAAATTGTAGCGGTTACTACAAAACGACCGCCGGCAAATGTGCCGTCGACGGTGAGCGGTACCCGCTGCCCGGAATCTGCCGAGCCGCCATCCACGGTTCCGCTGCAGCGGATGGATGTGGGACCAACCGAAGTAGTTTGACCGGGTTCCGCGTGAGTGGCGTTCAGCCGTATACCCGTGAGATGCAGGCTTTGGGCGACGCGAGTACCGGTGCACCGCAGCACGATCTGGAGGAGTATCCGGCCGGTGCGTGCATCGCGCGAACCGGCGGCGCCGGCAATGGCTACCGGGTCACCGGGGCCGGCACGGTGTACCGTGGCGGCTCCGCCGTGTTCAGCGGGCGGTGGCGCACTTGTGTCGTCGTAGACAAGCAGCAGGTTTGTCAGGCTCCTGCCCGGTGAAATGATGGTTCTGCCACGGTAGTACATCGCCAGCGAGGCGCCGGCATCCAGGTTGAATGCGCTGCGGCAGCCGAGGGAGAGCATTACCTGCGCCCACTGCTGGAACGTAACCGGCCGGCGCGTGTTTACCAGGAGCATCGTTCCATCCGGGAGCAGGCCAACACCCATGCGATCTGCCGAACCCATGATGTGCGGGTCGCCAAATCCTTCGCTGCGTGGGTGAACATCGATGCGCCCGTTAAGCACCAGCGCTGGGCCACAGGCCAGTACGGTCCGGAAGCCGGTCCAATCTTCCGCATGCGCGGGTGTGACGCGCCGGATCAATGCCCGGTTTCCAGCCCCTATCGCAAGTGCGGTGCCCATCATGCCCTGGCATCGAACCACGCCATCCTCCACAACATCCCCGATTGGCGCCATGGTGGACCTGGAGAAGTAGGCCCCGTTGATTGCCGCTATGGGATGCATTCGAGCCACCATGGAGGAAAATGGCTCTGCGCCGCGCGGAAAGCCGTGTGCAAGCCCAACTTCGACGCGCACTCCCGGTGCGCGCAAATCGACCCGGATGATTCGCACCGGCACTCCTGCCGCCTCGGTCACCTCGAAGCTGGTCGGCGGCGTAGCGGCACAGACCATCGCTGCGGAGGTCATGGCAAATATGCCTGTCGCCGCACAGATACCGGCCGACGCAGCCGCAAACGAGCGTTTCACCCGCCGGTGACCCATTCGAGGCGCAGAACACGGTTGCTGCGCGTATCGCTGACGTAGATTTCGCCCTGGGGCGATAATGCAACGCCGCAAGGCGAGTTCAGAGGGCCGAGCTTTGTTGAGGGCGTGTCGAAGACAGCGAACGAGTCGCCCTCGGGCCCGAAGACATGCAGCCGATTGGCGCCGCTTTCGGCCAGATAGATTCGCCCAGCCCCGTCAATGGCGGTTTGGCGGGGCTCATACAGGCGCCGGATCTCACCGAGCGCGTGACCGCGAAGACCAAAGTAGGAGTAGCGCGTCACATCGTTCGTCGCTCCGTCCGTTACGTACAGGTTCCGTGACCCGTCGCACGAGAGTCCGACGGGTTGCGCAATGCCGGCGGCCGCATCGATTCCACCGACTACCTCCTGCGTCTTCGGGTTGATCCGCAGCACGCGACGCTGTCCGGTATCGGCTACCCACAGCATCCCATCGACATCCACGCAAACGGCCGAGGGCTGCCGGAAGCCGGTAAAAACTCCCGCGCTCTGGCCGCTGAACCGGAAGCACTGCACGCGGTCGTTGCCGGCCTCGGCCACGTAGAAGAACTGGCCGGAGAGATCAACGGCAACTGCTACGGGCATAAACAGGTCGCCTTGAGCGCGCCCCGGTTTGCCGTAGCACCATACATCGCCCTGGGTTATGCGCTGAATGCGGTGGTTTCCGCTGTCGGCTACGTAGAGTACGCCGTCGCGATCCACGGCAATACCGGCTGGACCGACGAACTGGCCCGCGCCAACACCGGCTTCGCCGATCAACTCCACGGCGCGCAGGTGCATATTAGCGGAATCGATTGGCGGCGCGGGGTTCCAGCCGGTGATCGGCGCCGACTCCTCGCCGGCAAGCGGCTGCGGATACGACGCTCCGCCGGGAGACGGCTCCGGCGTGACGGGCTGCGGCGGCACGACGCCGGCAATCGGCCGCTGCTTCACCGGAGCGTCATCAATCTCCAGAAAGTCGAATCGATCACTCATGTTGGCTGATACGGCCGCGCCGAACTCCGGGGTGGCTACAGCTTGGGAAGGGCGGAGATGTCAACGTTTTTCAAATCCACGGGACGCGACGCGGGATCTGCCGCCTTGGCAACCACCAGCTTTTCCATAATTGTGCCCATATCTTCAGCTGCCACGCTGGATGCCTGCCGTGCGCGGGTGTTCGCCCACTCGCGCAGATCCTCAATACGCTCTCGCATGGTTACGGAGAGCGGTACCGATTGGTGTGCCGCAAGAATGAGTGACTCGGTAGAGAGCGCTTTGTCTGGATCGTCAAATGCTTCGTACAGGCCGTCGAGCACCACCGCTTCAATCTCGGCGCCGGAGAAGCCCGGCGTTGCATCGGCGAGCAGGTCCAGGTCAAACTCATCCGGGTTCCGCTTGCGTTTGGCCAGATGGATGCGAAATATCTCCTTGCGCTCATCATGGGCGGGCAGGTCGATAAAAAAGATCTCATCGAATCGGCCCTTGCGCAATAGCTCGGGCGGGAGCGCCGTCACGTCGTTGGAGGTTGCCACCACAAACGCCGCCGCGCGTTTATCCTGCATCCAGGTAAGAAACGTACCGAATACGCGCGACGTGGTGCCGCCGTCGGATATCCCTGAGCTTTGCGTACCGGCGAACCCCTTCTCGAGCTCATCCAGCCACAAGATGCATGGCGCCACCGACTCGGCGACCCGAATCGCTTTGCGGATATTCTCCTCGGATGAGCCGACTAACCCGGCAAAGATGCGCCCTACGTCCAGCCTCAGCAGTGGCAGACGCCATAGTGAGCCGATCGCTTTTGCCGATAGGCTCTTTCCGCAGCCCTGCACGCCCAGCAGCAGCACGCCACGAGGCGAGGGCAAGCCAAACTCCCGTGCCTTTTCGGTGAAAGCTACCGTCCGCTTCTGCATCCAATCCTTCAGCAGATCCAGCCCGCCCACGTCCTCAATGTTCTCGTTGAACGGGTAGTACTCCAGAATGCCCGATTTGCGGACGATCTGCTCCTTCTCGGTGAGGATGACGTCCACATCGAACTTGTGCTTCTCAACCAGGGATTTTGCGAAGACGTTTTCGGCCTCGAACGCGGTAAGGCCCATCGCGGCCTTCAGCACCTGGTCACGCTCGGTGTCGGAAAGCTTTGTATCCACCTGCGCGTTGTCCTTCACAGACTGGATGATGTTTTCCAGCAGCACATCCAGGTCTTCCACGCCGGGCATTCCAAAATCTACAACCGTGATCTCCTTCTCCAATTCGGCCGGCAGCTTCAGGATAGGCGCCAGGATGATCAGCGTTTTATAGCTCATCTTCAGAGCGCTGGTAAGGTCCCGAAGGCGGCGCGTTACGGTGACGTCGCTGATAAATGCGTGGTAATCCTTGAGAACAAAGAGCGCCTGCTCTTTGGAATCCATCACGAAGTCCAGCGCGGCAATGGGGTCACGCGTGGCGCTGTCACGGTGGTTTGCGTTAAGGACCATACCCTGCGTGATGGTCCAGAAGAAGATCCTCTTGCCTCGATCACGCGCAATCTCGCGCAGCGCGTCTTCCACGCGCTTCTCCTCCCACGATACAATATAGATAATGGGATACCGCGACCGGATCAGGGTTTCCAGCTCGGTAATAATGCCCGATGAACTCACCAGGCGACCTCCGGAGTGGGAATGAGCGCGGTCAAAGCGCGCGCAAGGGGTGATTCTACGGGGCCATTATAGGGGAAAACGGTTCGTGCCGTCAATGGCGGGGTTGCGGGAAAGCGTGACCGGGTGGCCTATGTCGCAACATATCGTAATGGCGCCGACCCGGACTGGCCGTCGCACGACGTACGGCAAGCTTCGTGGTGTGATACGCCGGTTCCGACGCCGGCGCCGCATACCGGGTTCACCGCGAATGTGTTAGAATCGCTCGATCATTTGGCGTCACGGGTGCACTATCATGGATCTGGAACCGGCTCTTGAAGTTGCGGCGAGGGGCTTTGCTGAGCTGCGGAGCGTCACCCATCCCTATCTCGTCGACCGGGTTCGCGGCGTCTTGCGGCTTCACGACGCGCCGCGCAAGGGCTACATGCGCTGCGAAGAGTACTTTGCTACATGCAAGACGGCGCTGGAGTTGGACGGCATTGCGCGCGAGTACTCCGAAGCCCACTACCGGCTTTGCCTCGCGCATGGTCCGGAGGAGTCGGATGCCGGTATCCGCAGCGACTTCCGTAACCTGAAGTACCGCCTGAGGGGCACGGAGGCTGTGTTTGCCCACGGGTTGACGCGTATCGAACCGGCGGAAGGCCCGCTGCCGATTCTGCGCGTCACCACCCCGGAACTGGAAGCCGCGCAGCGGAAGGCTGCCGGAAGCCGGATGATGCGGCCGGAGTATATAACCGACGGTCCCGCGCCGGTTCGCATGTGGGCTGCCTTCGACGGCGACATGCCGGTCGGTTGGGTACTGAGCGTGGAAGCGGCTGGGGCAGCATCATGCCTCAGCATGTTTGTTCAAGAGGCGTATCGGCGCCGCGGCATAGCGCGGGCGCTGCTCGGGCGAATGCTCGCCTTTGATCGGGATGCCGGGGCCGTGGCCAACGTGCTGCTGGCCAGTCGCGAGGGCGCCAAACTCTACCCAACGGTCGGCTATCGGCACCTCGGCGACTTGATGGTGTACACACCGCCGCGTGGTTGAGGCCGGGATGTTGCTCTGAAGCGAAGTCGGAGCAAAGCTCGATCCAACCGGTGGCTTTCTGCAGGCTGGAGACGTGCTTTCGCTCACCCCGGTTCACGGTCGATGCGGACGTACAGTCGCTTACCACTAATAGTGGCCGGAATCGTCGCTCGTCGCAACGCGGCCGCGAAACTGGCGGAAGAGATTGGCGAAGTAGATCGTCACCAGTACGAACGAAGCCGGCCACCACCACAGCCCGGAAAGCAGACTAATCGAGCCGGCGGCCGCTGCGCCGGCATTGATGTCCCAGACGGGTGACACGCGGGAGATCAGCAGATGCGGATACAGGCCAGCGCATCCCGCCGCCAGCATGCAGGCAAGAAACGCACAGGATGCGAGAAACGCCCATAGATCGTGCCGGCGGCGGGCCTGCGCGTAAGCGTAGGCTGGTGCCGCGATTGCAATAAATTCCAGTGGCCACGCCAGCGGCCGGCGCAGCATTGCGCCAAACAGAACAGGCTGAACGCGTATCGTGGCCGCCGTTACCAGCACGGCCAAAAGCGCTTGCCAGGGAAGCAGCCTCACCGCGGCCTCGCGGGATCGGCTAGCCACGGGCTCAGCGGTTTTGCATGCCAGAAACAGCCCGCCATGTACCGCCAGGGCGATAGCCGTGAAGATGCCGACGAGAACGGTATACCAATCCAGGACGCCCGGCCGGCGGCTTACCAGAAAGTTTGTAAACAGGGGCGTCGAGAACCAGCGGCCGGCCAGGCCAACGCCCCGAATGACGTTGGCGAATGCCGCGCCGAGCAGGATCGCAAGACCGACGGAGGCCAGAGCCAGGACGGCATCCCAAAAGCTGCGCCACAGCGGGCTGGTATCCCGAGACCGCACCTCCATGGCCATGCCACGTGCAATGAGGATCCATAGCACCAGCATCAGCGGCAGGTAGAAACCGGCGAATGCGGCCGCGTAGGCTCTCGGGAAGGCGAACACCAGCACACCGCCTGCCGCCAGTAACCATACCTCGTTGCCATCCCAATAGGGCCCTATGGCCTGCAGCACGCTGCGACGCTCGGGGTCGGACCTGGCCACAAACAGATGCAGGATCGCGGCGCCGATATCGAAGCCATCCAGGACCACGTAGATCGCCAGCATCAGCGATAGCGCGCCGAACCAGAACGCCGTCATTGTGCCTCCTCACGCCCTGTTGCGCGCTCTACCGGCCCGTGCCGCAGCTCGCGCCCGAGTAAAAACAGGAACAGCACGAAAAGCACACTATACAGGCCCAGGAAGCCGAGTGACGTGAAGGCGGCATCTCCGCTGCTGACAGCCGGCGACGCGGAATTGGCGGTGCGCTGAACACCCCATACCACCCACGGCTGCCGGCCGAGTTCCGCCGAAAGCCACCCGGCGGTTGTGGCGATAAAGGGAAATGGAAATGCCAGCATCAACAGCCACAGCATCGGCTGGCACGATTCCAGCCGTCTGCGCAGCAGCAGCCAGGCGGCCGCGCCCATAATCGCGATGAAGAGCGTTCCAAGGCCCACCATGATATGGTAAGCGTAGTAGAGTAGCACCACATTGTCCGGTTGATCCGCACCCGGAACGTCGTCCAGGCCGGTCACTTTATGTCCAAATGATCCATACGCCAGATAGCTGAGAACTCGAGGAACGGCAATTGGGTTCTCCAGTCGGCGCCGCGATGGATCGGGCTGGCCGATAATGATGAGGTCGGCGTTGGACTCGGTCTTGAACCGACCCTCCATGCCGGCCAGTGCCCCAGGCTGGTACCGCGCCACCAGTTTTCCCTGCCGGTCGCCGGTTGGGAAAAGCTGCAGCAGGCATGCTGCAAAAGCAAGCGGGATGACGACTTTGAGGCAGGATATACCGTGCTTCGGGAATGACGCGGAGAGGATCCACCATGCGGCAACGGACGAAACCGCAAACGCGCCGGTGATAACGGCCGCCGACATGGTGTGTGCGTACTCCCAAAATGCCCACCGGTTGAACAGATAGATGAGCGGATGAGCCAGGCGGAGCCGCCCGTCGGCCATCATTGCGTACCCAACCGGATGCTGCATAAAGGCGTTGGTAGCCACGATAAAGTATCCCGACAGCCAGGACCCGGCGAAAACCATCACGGCGCTCATCAAATGTTTCCGCTGGCCCAGTCGCTCCTCACCAAACAGGAACAGGCCGAGGAAGGCGGACTCTGCAAAGAAGGCAAACATTCCCTCCATGGCGAGAGTCATGCCGACCACGCCACCGCTTCGATCGGCAAAACCGGCCCAATTGGTGCCGAACTGAAACTCGAGCGGGATGCCGGTAACCACGCCCATTACAAAGTTGAGTCCAAACAGGCGTGCAAAAAACCGCGCGGCGTCGTTCAACTTTGGATCGCCATGGCGGAGCGCCAGCCACTTGAACAGCACAATGATGAGCGCCAGGCCCATCGTCAACTGCGGAAAGAGGTAGTGGAAGGTTACGGTAAAGCCGAACTGAAATCGATCCCACATCACGGCACTCATCGGCTCAGCCTCCAGTTCGGCAGCCGGTCGTCACCAGAATGTAGAGTACCTTCAGTGGCCTTGAAGGTCGCGGCGGATCCCTTGAATGAAGGGGCGCCGGCGAATGCATTAGTGCTCTATAGTAATGGCAGCAATTTTAATGCCCGGCGCGCGCGGCAGCTTGATCGCCACCAGCCTGCGTGGGTCGTGGATGGTGATCACGTAGTGGTACAAGTGCAGGGCCCCGGTATGCACGCCCGTGCGGCTGTGATAAACAGGGCAGCTGTAACCAATCTCCTCGCCGTTCAGCGGGGCGCCATCCCACGGGCTCACGGTAAACGCGTACAGATCTTCCGATTGCTCCGTAGGCTCTTGAAAGACCAGCTCCAGGTTGTTCAGCGCCGCGGTATCGGTTCCTGCGGCCAGGATGTGCAGCCGCGAGCACTTTGCGGCTGACTTGCCCAGGAGAATCTCCTGACCGACGCAGACCACAAAGTCCTTTGTCTTCGGTCCCTTCTGGCCCCAGCGGAAGCTGATGCGGCGCGGTGAGTCGGGGCCGGTCGGCACTCCCGACATAAAGACACCGGAGGGTGTGACGTCGGCGTTGGCGTACGGCGGTATGAGGCTGGTGGGAAAGCTGCGACCCGAGCCATCGAAATCGCCTGAGGCAAAGTTATCGTCGGCCGTGGCGCCCTTCAGGTTGTAACTGGTGGTCAAATCCACAAAGGTCAACCGCCCATCCACGACGTGAACAAGATGCACCGTCTCATCAAAGACCCGGGTGGATGAGCTGGTTGACGCCCAGTCGCTGCCGAACTTCACATCCCAGACCAGATAGTAGTACCCGTCACACGGCGGCGCGGTAATCCACGCGAGCAGGTCGTTGACGCTGCCTCCGGGCGCAACGTTCTGCTCGATCGGCGTGGTTTCGTCCTCCCACAGAAACTCCGATCCATCCAGGTAGTACCAGTGGTATCCAACGCGCACCTGGCCCTGCTTCCACGTTTGCGGCCCCACATTGCGAATGCTCAACTGGATGGGCAGGCGGTGATCGGCGGGCAGACTGTTTGGCGTGCCGTCGGCGATGAACTGGACGCCGAAATCAAAATCGACCATGGTAAAGGGCACCGGCGCGGAGATAGCGCCTTGCGGCATCTCGGGCGACGTCAACTGCCATCGCATTGCCCATGCCCGGGTACCCGCCGGGTTTGCAGGGCGCAGCGCGTCGCCGGCGGGATCGGCAAACGGAACTAAAACGCGCTCGTCCACTTCCTGCCCAGGCGCCACGGCGGCTCCCAGCGCAGCTGTGGCCCCGGCCGTGGGCACGGCGCGTTCCGCCACGAAGGGCGGACGGGTGCTGTAGCGCGACATCACTGCTGCCAGTTGTGCGCCGGCGGGCCACGCCGCAGCGCCATCGTTGCGCACCACTACATTCACGGAATAGAGGCCGCCGGCTTCGGGCATAAGGTGCATGTCGGTAGATACCAGCGTAACGCCGGTCTGGGAAGGCTCGGCGGCTGCAACAACCACGCTGGTATGCGCGGTTGCGCCGGAGTTTGTTTCATCGATCCACTGTTCCGGACCACCCGGGCGTGCCTGCCAGACAACGCCGATCTCCAGCTGGTAACTGCCCGGAGGCAAAGAGCCGCCACTGCCACCGGAGGCCGTAATGGTTAGCGTGGATTCCGAGCGCATACCAGGCGCTATCGCACCGCGGAATGGTATGACAGGTCCGGTTGCCACCAACTGACCATTCTGAAGCCAGCGATACGAGAGCCCGGCGGTGATCGCGTCCGGGCCGGTTGCGAGGCTCCAGACTACGGAGCCTGTGTTGACACATCGAACGTGGACCGTGGCTGCCTCACCAGGAATCATGGTTGATGGAGCGTTCTGCCACAAGATGCGGTCACTGGCTTTGGCGGCGCCATCAAACATTCGTGTGAATACGCGCGTCAGGTCGTCGGACGTGTATCCGTTCTCGATGGTGGGCGCAACTTCGCTGCCGTTGGAGTAATCGTTCCAACTGTCGATAATTGCCCAGTCGGGCTGCGCCGCGATGGCAGACGCCCAGTTTGCCCGGTAGGTGTCGCCTTCGCGGCGGGCAAGGATTGCGGGATGCGCCGGATCTTCAAGCGAGGTATCGGTACCCGGTTTAATAGTAGCAACAGATACCATTCCATCGTGATTCACAGCGAATCCGGCTGGTCCTTCGCCTGGTAGATAGCCGTTCAACGCCGCGCGGCCTTTGAAGGTTGCGGCGCCAAGGATCACCAGGTCACGCCCGGCGAAATCCCCGGCGAACCTCTGTCGCAGCTGCGAAGCCAGGTCTGCCGGAATCCGCGTGAAGGGCGTTGAGTCGGAAAGGATGACCACGCAGGCCGGGTGGCCGCCGGAAGCATCCGGCATGGTTGTCAGATAGCGGAACGGATCGGGGACCCTGAAGTAGAAATCGCGGATCATGCCATAAAGTGCGTCGATCCCGGCGGGTGAGCCGAGGTCTGCAGCGTCCGGCTGGCCGGCGACGGCGGAACGCGTATCGAGATACATCGCAACCTGCGGATAGTCATGGCCCGCGCTACGCAGCCATTGCAGCGCTTCGGTCATTACCGTGAGGCCCTTGTCTGCCGCGCCGCCGCCATCCAGCGGCTCACCAAGATACTGAACCAGGGCCACGTCCACACCGGCATGCGCCATCTCCTGCAGCTGCAGGCGGGCGTCATCGGCGCGATCGTAGCTGAACCACGGTCCCGAGCCTCCGTACGGGTGGTGCACCAGCAGGCTGCCTCCTGAAGGCGTGATTACGCCAGCCAACGGAGCTCTACGCCTGGGGTCGGCCTGGTAGTGATAGTCGTACAGAGCCATCACAGCGCGGCCGGCCTTGCCGGATGTGGGCGGGACCAATGCAGAGGCCGCCGAATGCGGAACCGGCACCGGCGCGGCCGGTGGCAGCGGCTTCCACGCCGGCTCCGATCGGGAGCCGATCGTCAGGGCCAGCGCTCCGGCGCCACCACCCGCCCCGGCCGCCTCAGCGCCAAATGCGTAAGAAGAGAGCACATCCCACTCTCCAGACGATAGCACACCGTCGATGACGGGCTTGCTGGTTACAACGCGCGGCGCAGCGATCAGCGTTGGTGTTGGCGCCAGCGGTGAGTCGCTCATCACCATCTCCCCCCACTTCGAGGGATCATCGGTGTCGGCTAGCGAACGGACCTGGGGCGAAAGGCTCTGCAGTGCGGGACTATCCGGCGTGATACTGCGGGCGGCCACATTGAAGCCGATGTGGGTGCCCGCGGCCGGTTTGCCGCCCAGATCGCTCCATGGAATCGCGGCCTCAACCGTATAGCCTGGCGCCGGAGACCCGTCAACGCGGGGTGATCCGCCACTGTGGACCTGAAACTTTACGATGGAAGCCAGCAGCGCTGTACGTTTCAACTCCTGCTGGGCAGGATCGCTGATCTTTGCGATATCGTTCAACTGCGTATCGATATCGCTGAGTCCTTTGAACAGTGGCGTTCCGGTGGCGCCACGGTATAACTGCGCTCCCCCAACGGCGCTGGCTGCGAAGAGCGCCGAGCTGACCGTACGCTGCGTGCTGCGGTGGTCGTTATCCATCTGCAGCGAAACGATCACGCAATCGTCCTGGAGTGGATCGCTGAATCCGGCGGTGTTCTTGCCGGAGAGCGTTGGTTTGTTGATCTGAAAAGCGAGGTATAGGTAGTCGCTGTCCCAGGCGGTGTAGCCCACAATACGATTGGCCGCGGTTGGCGCGGATGGGGCCGCGCCGGCAGTCTGCGCGGTTGAGTGTGGCGCGGCCGTCATGAGCGCCGCCAACAGGAGGAGGGGGATGCCGATGCGCATTACGCGCTCCTTGTCAATCCGGGCTGCGGCCACATTGCCGGCGCACGGTTGGGAGGCGCCTTGCCGGAGGGAAGTGATGGCAGCGGTTACGAAAAAGGTCTGCCCGGAACGATTGGTAAACGGTATGATGATTTCCGCGCAGTCAGGTTACACCACAGCCGCGGCGGAGGCGCGCGAGGCGCAACCAAGCGGGAGATAGTAGCACAGCCGAATCGGGCAAGTCAATCGCGGGGTCCACGTCGCTGCGCCTGCGCAGCCGGGCGCGAGCCGCCAGCGACGAAGCCCGTGCGGTATAATTGCCGTAATATTGGTACGCTGCGGCGGCGCGGCAAGCACGGGGCGCAAGGTGCCCTGGGAGAAGTGATAATGAGACGATGGATCGCGCAGTTCGCGGCGGCAGGCCTGTGCGCGTTTGCGCTGAGTTCGGCCGGTGCTCAGACGCTCAAATTAACCTGGGTCGGATCCGGCGCCATGAAGCTCCGCGGCTACTATATGCCCAACCCGTTGGCGCTTGGTCCAGACAAGCCGGTTGGCCTATCGGTTGAGCCTGCCGGGCTGCTCCAACCGCTCTACGGAACGCTTCAGTTTGGCGGAAAGAGCTATGCGGTGCTGGTAGACGCTCCGACGGCCGGTCCGGACCGAATCTGGATCGACGCAAATCGCGACGGCAATCTGCTGAACGACCCGCCGGTGAAGTGGGAGTCGCACACGTTCAGCGCGCAGGGCAAGTCGTGGAAGGTCTATGAAGGCAGCGTGGTTTTGAATCTGGGTAGTGAATCAAGGCCCCAGCCGGCTACCGTAGCGTTTTACATTTTCGGTGCGGGCTATCCGGGCGAGGCACAGGTTAAAGACAAGCTCTTTTTCTACTCCGACTACGCCTGGACAGGAACTGCGACGCTGCACGGCAAGGCGTACCACGTGCTGATCTCGGACGAAAGCTGTTCCGGCTCGTTCAAGGCGAAAGATAGTGGCGGCCGGCCCGCCGTGCAGTTTCTGATCGATCGCAACGGTAACGGCCGTTTCGATGCGCCAAGCGAGGTGTATGACGCTTCCAAGCCATTCAACATCGGCGGCACTTCCTGGCGGCTCGCAATGGCCAAACCTGGCGGCGCCGGAATGCGCATCGTGAAGTCGGCGATCGCCGTGGCCGAAGTTCCAATGGCGCCGAACCTGACCGCAGGTGCGCGAATCCTGCCATTCACAGCGGCGACACTCGATGGCGCCACCGTCCATTTTCCTCAGGATTACCGCGGCAAACTGGTGCTGCTGGACTTCTGGGCAACCTGGTGCGGACCGTGTCGCGGCGAAATCCCCAACGTGGTCAAGGCCTATGACCAGTATCATGGTCGCGGTTTCGACGTACTCGGCGTAAGCCTGGATCAGAAGGACCAGGCGGCCCAGGTAAAGCAGTTCACGGCCCAGAACAGCATGCCGTGGCCGCAGGTGTACGACGGCGGCTTCTGGAAGGCGCGCATTCCCGTAATGTACGGAATCAATGCTATTCCTCAGGCTTACCTGGTGGATGGTAGTACGGGGCGCATTATCGCTGAGGGTGACGCGCTTCGTGGCGCCGGCTTCCCCGCACTGGTAGGAAAGGCTCTGGCAAAGAGCGGCTCTACGCGGTAAAGCACACTACGGTTCCCGTAGAGGGCCGTGCGGCGCCACCATTTGACGGCGCGGCACGGCCCTCCGTTTTTGTCTATACCTGGCGCGGCCATCCGTAGTTGTGGCGATTGATGCGCACAGTCCGGTTCTGGATGCACGCGTATGAACACGCATGCACTTTGAGTTTGAACGCAGGGCGCTTCCCACTGGTGACACAGCGAGGCATCGCGTAGCATGTTTCATCGGCTGTAGTCCAACGACGGCGTACAGCGGATCGAGGTGAGTTTAGCTTGATTGGTTTCGGAGCCAGATCAGCGCACGGTGCGCCGGACGTTGCCGGTGGCGCCAAATCCAGCAGTCCGGCCAGAAAGCATGCGTTCGAGCGCTGCTTCCGCGCTATCGGCTCCTACGCGGCCGCTGCTCTATTGACGCTGGTCGCAGTCGCCATCTCTCTGATTGAACAGCGGTGGACACAGGGGCACCTCGCCTATCTGTGGTTTCTACCGGCCGTGCTGGTAAGTTCGCTCTATTGTGGCTTTGGCGCGGGATTCGCCGCGGCCCTCGGCGGCGGCCTTGCGGGACTGCTGATTGAGACGCGCGGATTGGCGCTTCTGCAGCACCGGCTGAGTATGGTTCTGGAATTTGTGTTTTACATGGGCGCGGCGCTTATTGTGGCGGCAATAGCCGATCTGCAGCGCCGCACCGCGATGGATGTGGCTGCCAGCGAAGCGGCCGCGCGCCAACAGGAGGATCTGGCACAGGCAGGCGCACGACGCCTGCAGTTAATGCTCGAGTCGATCGGCGATGGCGTGGTTGAGGTGGATGCACACGGGGTCGTCACCTATCTCAATCCGGCTGCCGAGCGGCTTACCGGATGGACGAGTTCAGCCGCGCTCGGCAAGCCTTTTGCGGTTATCTGCCCACTGGAGCCCGATCCTCGCACCGGCGGTCTTGATAATCTCGCCGACGAGGTTCTGCAGAAGCACGAGCCGCAGTTCAGTAGTGGGCGCAAGCTCTTGGCGGCTTCGGAGATCCGTTGGGTGGATTGCTCCGCATGGCCCATGGAGAGCGACACCGCAAGCGCGCCCGGCTGCCTGACCGTCTTGCGTGATGTTTCGCACGAGCGCGATGCGGCCGCCTCTCATGCACGATTGCGGGCGATGGCGGATGCGACGGATGACGCCATCCTCGCGCTCGCGCCGGATGGCGTCATTACGGCGTGGAACCGCGGCGCGGAGATACTGTTCGGCTATTCCGCCGCACAGGTTTTGGGTCAATCGGTCGACCTGCTGATACCCGAGTCGCACCGCATCGAGGCGGAGCGCATGCGAAGCACGGTAGCCGACGGAGGGCGCATCCACCAGCACGAAACCGTACGGATCACGCGGGCCGGTGATCGGCTTGACGTTTGGGCATCACTGTATCCGATTGTGGAGATTGATGGCAGTGTGAGCGGCATCTCAGTGATTGAGCGCAACGTGACGGCGTGGAAGAGCGCTCAGGCCGAGCTCAAGACTATGAATGCCACATTGGAGAGCCGGGTTCATGAACGCACCCTTGCGCTAGAGAATGCCAACCGCGATCTGGAGATCTACGCCGATTCCATCTCGCACGACCTGCGGGCGCCACTACGCCGAACAGGCGCCTTCGCGCAGCTGCTCCGGGATGACTTCGGTGCTCATTTGCCGCCGGAAGGGCAGCGCTACGTTGACCGGATCATGGTCAACAGCGCCGAGATGATGCAGATGGTCGATGGCCTGCTGGAAATCTCGCGGACGACCAGGCACGAGATGGAGCGCCAGGAGGTGGATTTGGCGTCGCTAGCCACCTCAATCGTGGAGGCCATACGCAGCGCCAACCCCGACCGGGTGATCGAGTGGGCCATAGAGCCGGAGATGAAGGTATGGGCGGACCGGCGGCTGATGACCCTGGTGATGGAGAACCTGCTTCAAAACGCCGCAAAGTTTTCGCGAGGGCGCAATCCGGCAACGATTGCAGTTGGCACGCAGCGAGATGACTCCGGTGAAATCCGGTACTTCGTGCGCGATAATGGCGCGGGATTCAACCCCAAGTATAGCGGCAAGCTATTCTCAGCCTTCCAGCGCCTGCACCTCCCGTCCGAGTTTGAGGGCACCGGCATCGGCCTGGCTACGGCGCGCCGCATCATCGACCGGCATGGCGGCCGTATCTGGGCCGAATCTCAGCCGGATTGTGGCGCGACCTTCTCGTTTACGCTGGGTTCCGGTACAGACTGACACCGACTGCGAATAGCAGAACTCGTGTTAGCGACCGATTGCCACGGTGATCCGCGTGTCGGTCGGATCGGTATCTCGCCCGCACGAAGCCGGCAGCGGCGCGGACCGTTCGCGGGTCAAATCGGCGGTTTCCGAGCATTGGCTGCCACCGTCCCGACCGGAATGCATTTTTTGATCCTATTGCATTTAAACTGAAGGAATCGGACCCGGATCGGCGGAATTGAACCGATGCCGAAGGCGTAGGTCACAATACGGCCATCACCTCGCTATCCAGTCGACCCTAAAGCTCTCAACCTGAAGTGGTTCGTGATGTTCGGCGAAACACCCCGGCCTGTGCTTGGCATTACAACGTGCGATCCGAGAATGTGCTCGGCATTTGGGGCCGTTGGCCCCACTAGGAGAAACAACGTGAATCCAATCAAGATGAACCGTTGCGGATGGGCTGCGTTCGCTGCCGTGTCTTTAGGCATGATATCAGCGCGGTCTACAGCTCAGACGCGGCTGTCCGTAATCAACCTCGGGCCCAGCGACCCCACTATAACCGCGACAGCAGTCAACGACGACTATCAAGTGACGGGCAACTATGTGGATAACTCCTTCGTTCAGCACGGGTTTTTCTGGCAGCCGGGTCTGGTTGCCGAGAATATCACGAATGCTGTCGAGCTCAACGCTATAAACAACCTCGGCATGTTGGCCGGCGCTATAAGCAGTTCGGGCGCTGACGCTGATATCTGGTATCCGTCGACGCCTTACTCAGGCACGTTTACAGCCGTTGCACCGTTCGTTACCACACCCTCCAGCTTTAACGGCGCAGGTGACGACCAGGTGTTTTGTGGTTGGGACGGATCCGGCGGTGTACCATTCTGGGACACGTTAGATCCTACGCGCACTGCACAGGGCTATGATTACGGGTCGGCCGCAGGAACCGCGCTTGGAATCGTACAGGGATTGGATGATATGGTTGGGTATTCCGATTCCGGCGCTACGCGCGCGGCGGCAATGTGGCAATATGGCGCCTCCAGTGTGCCGGCCCAACTGCTCGCCGTCGTCAGCGGTTTCGGCAACCCGTCGGCGGTCACCGCCAGCGACGAAGGGCTCGATATGGTTGGATATGCCACCAGCACGGCATTTCCAACGCCGCTTCAGCCAATGGCCTTCACCTACACAGGCGCGGCTTCCACGGCACTAGCCCTGCTGCCGCGCACCATCACGGGCGAGGCGCTGGCAATAAACGGGGCCGCGATCCTCATCGGTGGTTACTGTAATACGGAGGCGACCGTCTGGTTTCCAAGCGGCGGGAATTATGGCTACAACAATCCCGTCGACTTGAACTCTCTGACCGGGCCAACCAGCCAGTGGCATCTGCAGACAGTCACGGGCATCAACGACTACGGCGCCTTCGTCGGCGCGGGTCTGTTCGGGCAGAAGCATGTGGCATATCTGGCGATTCCCGTCACGTTGTCTGGCTTGACGCTCAGCAGTAACCAGGTCGTTGGAGCCACGTCGGTTATCGGTACTGTAACCATCGGCAGCCCGGCGCCGTTCGACATGACGGTATCGCTGAGCAGCTTCCTCGCCAACGCTACCTTCACAAATGGGTCGCACAGTTCATCCGTGGTCATCGCGCAGGGGACAACGGATGCGGACTTTCAGCTGAATGTCGCAAATCCAAGCATCAGAAGCCAGGCGTATATCCGCGCCAACTACGGCGGATGGGACGTCTATTCGAAGCTGGTGTCGGTGCCGTAGGCGTCGCCACCCGCACTCGGATGCGTGGCGTCCGGATGGCGCGCAGGCGCCAGAGGTCCCGCCGCATTCGCGCTTATCGTGGCGCACCGGGGCTGCCGACATTCCGCGGCAGCCCCGGTGGAGCACTCATTAACTAACCCCTCGTGCGGGCGATGGTTTCGCGCCGCTCATCGAGACAGGTTCGACCCCTCGGTTTCCGTGACTCGATCGAGTTGACACGCGGGGACCGACTGCGCGGGAGCCCCGCGGGTAACTGCAAAGCCGGGTCAGCCTTCTGGCTAAGTACGTACCTTGGGGCTGCAGGTAGTTCGGCTGGTTTGCGGTGGTGGCTGTGGCAGAACCTTGCTCTTGACGCTCACTGCCGGGCGCTCCGTCTGATCACCGGCACTAGCTCATGCCACGGGCGGCGACGCGCCCGTAAATCGCCCTTATTGCTTCGTTAACCGCAGTCATGAAGGACTCTGCCCGCGATCCGAAGAATGTAACGGACGGAGGTAGCACGGGCCATGATGCGGTCACCGCCTTACCTCTCAGTCTGCAGGAACGCATGCCGCCAACGGGTGTTTGCGTTGAAGTAACGGTGTGGACGGTGCCCGGCTTGTACTCCCGCTCTGTGGCACGATGTGCTGCTATTCAATCGGAGCCATAATTGGTCCAATCAGGAGGAATCAGGTGAGTTCCATGAAATCTACTATCTGTGCATTGGCTGTTGTCGCCGTTATCGCTTTGGCCACGATGTCCGTTTCGTCGACAGCCCAGACAAGGCTCTCGGTGATCAACCTCGGGCCAACCGGCCCAGCCGCCACGGCGACCGCTGTGAACGACGACTATCAGGTGACCGGCACCTGGCTCGATAGCTCTTATGCTTCGCACGGATTCTTCTGGCAGCCCGGTTTGACCGCTCAGAATCTTACGAATGCTCTCGAACTCAACGGGATTAACAACCTCGGCATTCTGGCAGGGCAGTTAAGCAGCTCGGGTTCGAAGGCCCAATTCTGGTATCCCACTTCGCCGTACTCCGGTGTGTTTACAGCGGGTACGCCGTTCGCGTCACCCTCTAACCTTACCGGCGTGGGAGACGACCTGGTCTTCTGCGGTTGGGAGGGCGCCACGCAAACACCTTTCTGGTCGGCTACAAATGCTACGTTCACGATCGTCGATTACTCTTACGGGTCGAGCCCCGGAACCGCACTCGCAATCATGCCGGCTTTCGATGCGATGGTAGGGTATTCGGGCTCCGGCAACGCCAGTGCCGCCGCGTGGTGGCCGTATGGCAACGGAACGACGGAGGCGCTTTCCGTGGTAACCGGTTTCGGCAGTCCGTCGGCCGTTACCGCAGTCGACGCGGGGTTTGATATGGTGGGTTACGCAACCTCAACCACATTTCCGAACCCGGTACGGCCGATGGCATTCAGCGTGAATTCTACATCCACGAACATGGGCCTACTGCCCCATACCTACACGGGCGAGGCGCTGGCAATCAACGGACCGACGGGCATGATCGGAGGATACTGCGGCACAGAGGCGACCGTTTGGTATCCGAGCGGCGGGAATTATGCTTACTTCAATCCCACTGACCTGAACACTCTGACCGGGCCAACCAGCCAATGGCATCTCCAGTCGGTCACCGGCATCAACGACTACGGCGCCTTCGTCGGCGCAGGTCTGTTCGGGCAGAAGCATGTGGCATATCTGGCGATTCCCGTCACGTTGTCTGGACTGACGCTCAGCAGTAACCAGGTCGTTGGAACCACGTCGGTTACCGGTACTGTAACCATCGGCAGCCCGGCGCCGTTCGACATGACAGTATCGCTGAGCAGCTTCCTCGCCAATGCTACCTTCACAAACGGGTCACACAGTTCATCCGTGGTGATCGCGCAGGGGACGACGGATGCGGACTTTCAGCTGAATGTCGCAAATCCCAGCGTCAGAAGCGAGGCGTATATCCGCGCTAACTACGGCGGATGGGACGTGTATTCGAAGCTGGTGTCGCTTCCGTAGACAGCACGATCAAGTGGCACCGGGCTGCAGATGCCGCCGCATTTGCGCGGCGGCATCTGCAGTCATCTAATTGCCTTTGGGGGCGCCGCGACGGGGAACTGCCTATACGCCGAGTCGATCGCGCATATAGCGGCGAGAGATCGTGACCGATTCGCGGTGAGGTAGGTCGGTCGAATCCTGTTCGGCAACAATCCACTCTGCGCCGGCCTCGCGCGCGGCGGCCATCGCAGAATCAAGGTCCACCTCACCGCGTCCCAGCTCCAGAAAGCGCGGGTGAACCTTTCCCTCTGCGTCCCTTTGCCGATTGCCATCCTTGAAGTGATAGTAGTGCGCGCGCGCGTGGTTGGCGGCGATGAACGCGGCGGGATCGCGGTTGGCATAGTAGAGCCAGTAGACATCGAGGTTCAGACCGACGAGGTCCGGGTCCGTTTCGGCCAGCAGCACGTCCATGCCGCAGCCGCCGTCCTGTGGCGTGAACTCCCAGGCGTGATTGTGGTAGCAGAACTGAGCGCCGGCGGCGCGCGCCATTCGACCGATGTCATTGAAGCGTGCGGCCGACGCTTTATATCCAGCGAGTGAGCCGGAGTCCGCCACGCCGGAGCACATCAGGTACCGGATGCCCAGCGCGTTCATGTAAGCAAGGTGATGTTCGATGCGCGCGTCGTCGGCAAACTCGCCATAGCCAAAATGCGCGCCACTTACGCCAAGGCCGTTCTCCGCCAGCAGATCGCGGGCAACGGGCTCCGTAAGCTGATCGAACAGGTTTCCCGCTTCGATAGCGGGAAAGCCGGCGGCTGCAATATCCTGGAGCACACCGGGAAAGTCGCTGCGGTTTCGCGAGCCAAACACGATAAGCTGAACAGCGGCTCGTGGATTCGTCATTGTCGCCTTTCGGTTCGAGAGATCATCGAGACAGCGCGCCACGGCGGTGCGTTGGAACGGTGGAGTGGAAACTCCAGCTTCCAGAGGGCACGGTGACGACCAGCGCACCGTGGGCCATGCCGATCACGTGGATCCCGGGTGCGCGCGCGATGCTGCGACGCCCCTCGGTAACTCCGGCTATCGTCTGCGCGGGAATGTGCGCTTCCGCCCACGTGTTGGCCGGAATTGTAACCTTCCAGATGAACCGGTCCTTCTCCTGCCTCCAGGCGCTGGCTACCTCGCCGTGAATCGTCTCGATTCGGCTGCTCGCGCTCCGGACACCGCCCCTTGCCAGGGGGTTCAGGATAATCTCGGCATAGCCGGGGTGGGCTGCGTCGCTCTGTATTCCGGCAACATCCTCGATGAGCCACCGGCCCACTGCGCCGAACGCGTAGTGGTTGAACGAGTTCATGCCGGGGTCTTCAAAAGTGCCGTTCGGGCGGATGCCGTCCCAGCGCTCCCAGATGGTGGTGGCGCCGCGGGCGATTTCGTAACCCCAGGACGGGTAGGTGGTGTTCTTCACCAGGCGCCAGGCGACGTCGGCGTAACCGGCGTCGGTAAGCACCTGGCAGATCGATCCGGTGCCGATGAATCCCGTTGAAAGGTGCCAGCCACGCTTACGGATGGCGGCCACAAGATCTGCCGCTGCTTGCCGCCGAGCGGCCGGCGGCAGCAGGTGAAACTGCAGCGCTATCACGTACGAGGTCTGTGTTCCGCCCGAGATCGCACCATCTGGGAGGAGCCACTTGCGGTCGAAGGCGGCGGCTATCTGTTGGAACAGGGCATGGTACATGGCGGCATCCCGCACCTTGCCGATCGCGCGCGCCATACGCGCCATCAAGTCGGCATCGCGCGCGAAGAAAGCTGTCGCTATCAGCGCCCGGTCTGTATCGTCGCCAACGTTCAACCAGTCGCCAAAGTTGTTGTTGGAGCGGTTTACCCACAACAGGTCTGGGTTGGCACTGCGGATGTAGTTGAGCCACCGCACCATCGCCGGGTAGTGGTCAGCCACCACACGCTTGTCGCCGTATGCCCGATAGAGTGTCCACGGCACAATCACGCCGGCGTCGCCCCACGCCGGCGCTCCGTCTGCTGGATCGACGAGCCGTGGCGAAACGTCGGAGAATCCGCCAGCTGCGGATTGCGCGTCGTCCACGTCATCCATCCATTTGCCGAGGAACGCGGCCACGTTGGCGTTGTCGCATGCGGTTGGCGCAAAGACCTCGGCATCGCCCATCCAGCCCAGGCGTTCGTCGCGCTGCGGGCAATCGGTAGGCACCTCCAGATAGTTGCCACGCATTCCCCATTGAATGTTATGCTGCAGTTGGTTGACCAGGTGGTTCGTGCATTCAAACGCGCTTGCATCAGGGCGCGCTGAGCTCAGCACAATGCCGGTTATATTGGCGCTGGTGAGCGCGCCGGGCCAGCCGGTGATTTGGGCGTAGCGGAACCCGTGGAAGGTGAATTGCGGTTCCCACTGCTGCATGGGTGCGCCGTTCAGGATCCAGACATCGGTTGCGCGCGCCCCACGCAGGTTGGTCGTGTATACCGATCCGTCCGGGTTGAGCACCTCACCAAACCGCATCGTGACACGCTCGCCCGAGTGCCCGCCGAACGCGCGAACGTGCACCACGCCAACCATGTTCTGGCCGAAATCCACCACCCAGCCGGCGGCAGTCTCGCGTATCACTTTTGGCGAAATCGCAGCCACGCGCTCAACCGGCCGGTCGCTTTCTGCAGTCAAAGGAATATTGCCGGGCCAATCGCAAGCCGGCGCCGGACGTGTGCCCGGCGGCTGCTTTACCGATGGTGTTGCATCAACCTGCACCGCGCCAAAATGGCGATTCCATCGCTCCATCATCACCGGCACGCACCAACCAGGCATCTCCCGCCGCGAGTCGCGCAGATCGCCCATCAAGAGGTCGGCGCCCAGCGTGGGACCGTACGCGCCGGCCCAGCCAGGGCCGGTACTTACGGTCGTCTTTGTACCGTCACGATAGCGGACGACCAGCTGGCCATAAGCGCGTGGTGCGTTTCCATAATGAAAGCGCCGATGACCAAAGCCAACGTAGCCGGCATACCAGCCGGCGGCCAGACGGATGCCGACGGCATTCACGCCTGGTCGAAGCAGGCGGGTCACGTCCAGCGTCTGGTACGGAATGCGAAGGTGGTAGTCGGTCCACCCCGGTCGCAGCCGGCCGTTCGTCGCCGGCATGCCGTTCACTTGCAGTTGGTACAGCCCAAGGGCTGTGCCGTACCAGCGCGCAGAACGGATCCTTCCACGGAGGATGAACGAGGTTCGCAGCAGCGCAACGGGTTCGTTTGGCGCCGCTGGATCCAGCGCCGGCATGCCGATCCATTTTGCATGCCAGTCGGACGGCCGAAGAAGGCCCATCTCAAACCTTGCCGCAGGACTGAAGGCGGATGGCTGTCCGGCGCGGTTCCATACGCGCACTTTCCACCAGGCACGGCGCTCTGAGGTGAGTGCACGTCCGGAGTACGTGATCAGCGAGGCAGTTCCGGACGCGACGCGCCCACTGTTCCAAAGATCACCGCGATTGTGGGAGAGCAGCAGCGGCGAGGAGGCGACCAGCACCTGCCAGGCACCCTGGAACTGGTCGCGGCGCGGTGAACTGTCTATCCAACTGAAGCGCGGGTGCGTGTCGTCGATACCGATCGGATTGTGCCGGTAATCGCACGTGAGATTAACCGGATGCAAAGCTGCAGCGGGCGGAATCAGCATGGCCGGAGTGTCACTCCTTGAAGTAGTGCGGCGTCAGTCCTTGATCCACGATCCGGTCTTAGCCTTGAGTGGGAAAGGCGGATGGTGTGGTCGCGGTACAGGATGGGCCCTGATTTCCGCCATGATGATGCCTACGGCTTTGTCCAACTGCGGATCATCGCCTGCCATCATCTTCGCGGGGTCCTCAGCGATTTGATAATCCGGGATGACCCCGTGCCCCTCGATATCCCAGTGGCCATCCGGCGTCCATTCGCCGTAGTTGGGCACGTTAATCACCCCGCCGTCGATCAGATGCCAGCCGCCACCGCTGCCCACCTCGCCGCCCCATGTGCGCTCACCCACCACGGGCCCAACCTTCAGCCTCTGGAATGCATCGCTGAACTCCTCGGCATTCGAGGCGCTGTTCTCATTGCACATCGCCACACTGTAACCCGGAAAGCCCCAGTCCTGCCTGGTCCACGAGACACCATATCGCGGTTTGAAATACGAGTAGGGCTTGTTCGCCATCTGAAGCAGCAGCATCGACGACACAAAGCCACCGCCGTTGTAACGGACGTCATAGATAATGCCGTCGCGGTTGAGGTAGCCGTAGTAGCGGCGCGCAAAGTCGGTAATTCCCTGGTTCTCCATGTCTCGGATGTGGAGGTAGCCGATTTTCCCGCCGGAGAGCTTGTTGACGTACGCGCGCTGATGCATCTCCCAATCGTCGTAGCGTGCTCCGAATTCGGATCCAAGCGGGCGAATTCGAATGACGCGCGCACCGGAGGATCCCGGGGCAGTGTTGACGGTGATGGCAGTCACTTGCCCAGCTGTGCCTGCCAGCAGCGCCTGTATATCCTGATCCGGCGAGACGGCAACTCCGTTGACGGCCACGATGTAGTCGCCGTTGTGCACGTTCAGGCCGGGTTGAAGGAGTGGCGAGGCGTTACCGGGGTCAAATTCGTCTGGGGTAAGGATGCGGTCGATCTTCCACGCGGCGTGCCCGGGCACCGGAGACATGTCGGCAGCCAGCCAACCGTCCTGCTCGTTCGGTGGGCTTTGCCCACCATCGCTGCCGCCGAATACAAAGCAGTGTCCTGTATTCAGTTCCGCGAGCATGTCGGCGAGGATTTCCGTCAAATCACTCCGGTCAGCCACCGCCGGCAGCTCAGCGAGATACTTCCGGTGTACGGCGTTCCAGTCGATTCCATACAGGTTCGGGTCGTAGAAGAGGTCTCGGATAATTCGCCACGATTCATTCAGGATTTGCTTCCACTCAGCGACAGGGTCTACGTGGAGAAGGGCTCCGGCCACGCTGATCGCGCCGGCGCCGGCCGTGAATGCGCCGGTATCGGCCGCGACAAACTGCCAGCTCCTTCCCCGCTGTACAAGAAGCTTCTTGCCATCGGCGGTTACCGTGAAGTCGTCCAGCCCGGTCGTCAGTGTGGTGGTGGTCTTCTTCTTGATATCGTAGGCAACCAGCCTGTTGGGTTGGCCGTCGTCGGCGCCAACCATCATCAGCAGGCGCGAGCCATTCATCACCACCTTGCCGTAGTGATCGGCGCCGATGGGCACGTCGATAATCCGGTTCTGTATTCCGGTCAGATCTACTTTCACGACTACCGGCTCAGTGGTTTTTGGCTTGACGGCAGCGGGCTTGGCGTCCGACGCGGGTTTGCCCACAGGCTCTTCATCATCCTTGGGCAGGAATGGTGACGCGGTATCGGCCGCGAGCGGCAGCATGGATATCCGCGTGGTTTTGTCGAAATCAAAGAAGTGGCTGGCTCCGGAGAACATGGTGTCGAACTGGCGGTCGGCTAGAAAAAGCAGGTACTTGCCGTCCGGCGAAAAGCGCGGCCCGTAACAGTTCATCACCGGATCGGTAACGCGGACTTTCTGGCCGGAGGCGATGTTGTAGAGGTAGACGCCCTGGTTCCAGTTCGCTTCAAACCGGTTGAAAGTCAGCCACTTGCTGTCGGGACTGAACCGGTACGAGGTGTCGGTTGTATCGTACGAGCCGCTGCGGTCCGCCTGGTCAACCACGGTTGTAGCGCCGCTGGAGACGTTGACGAGCATGATCCGCATCTCGCGATCGCCGGCCGCCAGCCACTTCGAATCGGGCGACCAGACGATCTGGCTCAGCGGACCCTTATGACTCGTAGTCAGCTGTTTCGGTGATCCTGTGCCGTCGGCATTTGTCACCCATATCTCCTCTTCGCCCGAGCGGTCTGAGTCAAATGCCACCAATTTGCCATCCGGCGACCATACGGGAAACTGTGAGCGGGATCCCGGCAGTGGGGCAAGGAGGCGTATGTCCCCGGATTTCGCCGGCGCCGATAGGAGCTGGCCACGCGCTTCAATCACCACGCGCTTGCCCGTCGGTCCTGGAGCGACGCTATCGATCGCGCCCGCGACCGGCACGGTAAATGGCCTTGCGTGGATCCGGTCGTCACCGATATGCATCGTGAGATCGTACGCGTTTCCGGTGGCTGGATTGAACACGGCCAGTCCGTCGCCATGCTCGTAAATAATGTGCTTGCCATCGGTGGATGGGTAGCGAACCGGATAGTCTTTGTAGAACGTAACCTGCTTTTGGTGCCTGCCGTCGCTGCTCATCCGAAACAGGTTGGCGGAGCCGCTGCGCTCCGATACGAAATAGATGGTGTTACCAACCCAGATCGGCTCGGTGTCGATACTCAGATCGTTGGTGAGCTGGGTGAAGGCGTGGCTCTGCAGATTACAGAGCCAGATCTTGTCGGCCTGGCCACCCTGGTATCGGAACCAGTGCTGCCACTCTGCGCTGATTGGCACGTATGCCAGCAGCGTGCCATCTGCATTGAGGGCGCCAAAATGACCTCGGGGCAGCGGAAACCGGACCGCGGGGCCGCCCGCGGCAGGTACGCGGTAGAGCGTATCCTCCGGCATCGGCAGAAAGCGTCGGCGCGCGTGGAAGATCACCGATTTGCCATCCGGTGTCCAGCCGAGCACGGTGCATGGGCCGGGGAACCATGTGAGCCGCTTTGGGACGCCGCCGGCCGTCGGCATCGTGTAAACACTTTGCGGGCCGTCGTATTGCGCTGTGAAGGCGATCGTCATTCCATCCGGCGAAAACTTGGCGTCCGACTCCAGGCCGGGAGCCGAAGTGACTCGCCTGGCAGTATGCCGGCTGATGGAACCGAGCCACAGGTCGCCTTCGGCGGTGAAGACAACGGCGTCGCCGTGGATGTCGGGCTTCCGGAGAAAATGGCGATGGACCGCCTGCGCGCTACCGTTCCTGGCGCTGATGGCGGTGAGCAGTACAAGGCAAGCAGTGGCGCGTTTGGCTGACGCAAAGATCACGTTAGATACTCTCCGGGTTCAATACGCTGACCGGCCGTGCTATTCACGAAGCGGCCGAACAACGTGAATGCCGTCCGGCTCGATAAGCGGGCGGTTGTAGATGTATGGTGGCTCCAGCACGGCGAGCTGCGCTTCGGTAAGCTCCGACGCCCATTCCGGCAGCTCGCTGCGGTGATAACCTCCGGCAAAGTGCAGGTACTTCGGCGAGTAGCGGTACAGGAGTGCGCGCCGCTCGTGTTTTGCACGCCACGGCAGCGTGCCATGCGTGGTGGCCTCGTTGAAAATGATGAGATCACCAGCGCGTACCGAAGGATTGACCACAGCCTGCTGTTCTTCCTCCCACCGGCGGATCGCGGGTGGACAGCGGTAGTTTGCTTTGTGGCTTCCGGCGATGCAGCAGAAGCCGCCATCGCCTGGGTTCACATCTGCAAGCGTGTACTGAAACACCACCATTCCACAGCGCATGGCGCCGTTTTTGACCACGTAGTACTGCGCGCCGTCGAAGTTTTCACCCGGCCCGTGCAGCACCAGCCCTTCGGAACCCGCTCCGCCGCAAAGAACGAACGGCTCATGATCCAACCGCCATCCCCGGCCATGCATCGCATTCAGATAGGGAATTGCCTTGGGGTGTGCCAGCAAATGACGGAACGGCTCGCACCACGGGTGGGGCCACGTGAGCATGCCGCTGAAGAATCCGCGCTTCTTGTCACCGGCCAGCGTTGATGAGCCATCGGTATTCGAGTTTGCATCCTCACCGCGCCGCTCCGCATTCGCGTCGATTGCTGCATTCAGCCGCTCGACTTCATCCCGACTGAGGAAGCCACGGACGACGAGATACCCTTGAATATCGAACAGGTAGGTCTCTGATTCGTTCACGTTATGCGCTCCTGGCAGGTGCCACGCTGCGCCACTCTATTTCGCCAAACCGGCTATTACAGCCTGCACGAGCGCAACGGTCGGTGTTTGCGACAGCAGCACGGTGCTACCAGTTGATCGGATAGACGTTGATGCCCGTAAAGCATCCTATAAGCGTTGTAGCGCCTCCCGCAACAAAGTCACCCAGGATCAGACCGTAAAAGAAGGGCAGTGAGGCGCGGTAACCGCGCATGCCGCCGAACTTCAGGATGAGAGCCTTGGACAGCCAGGCCAGGAAGAACGGGAGCCACACCTGGTTCATCGTCGGTGTGTTCGCCATCGCATAGCCGACGGGACTGAGCATCCAGCCATCGATTCGCATCCGCGCCACCATGAGCGCCGACGTGATGAGGAAGCCGGCGGCCACAGCATAGTTCCCGCGAATGTCGGGCCGAATGGGTGACGATAGAACGGAGGACAGCTGGTCGAAGGGCAAGCGGCCCATCGAGGTGCGCCACTGCTCCGTCTTGGCTCCCGCGCCAAACCGGTACCAGATGACGAGCGCGATTGCGAAGGAGACCGCGATACCGATGCCGATGGCCAGGCTCAGCGCCACGGTGAGGCGCCGCTTGTTGACACGCATGTCATCGGCCATTTTGTAGGCGTCGAACTGGTTGGGCATCGTAAGGCACCGCAAGTCGAAACTGGCGACTGCGTTCCGTACATAAGCCATGGCCGTAAGCTCGGCCGGCGTGTAGACCAACGAACCAGAGAAGGATGTGAGCGCGTGGTAGGCATCCACTTGTGGCCCAAACAGCCATGCATTGCCGGTTTCGGCACGGATTCTCGCGGCCGCCACGATGTACATGAATGCCAGCCCGATGAGCGTGGCAGCCACCCAGCCTCTCATCCCAGCGGCCATGCACCAGGCGACGAGAAGCACGAGGCATAGGCCCAGGCCAAGAAATGCCGCGCGATACGACACGGGCTCGTTCCGGTCCGGCGCCGGGGCTCCCCTGACGCGGCGATGGAACGCCATGCGCCACACCTCGCGCAGATACCCACGGGCGAGCCACATTCCGGCGACAGTGAGCGCAAGGAATGCTCCCGCGCCCTGATGGCCGGTGTAGGGCCACTGGCTCAGGCCGCCCGAAGTGGCGCCGGCGGAGATGCCGCTTGCTGCGCCATAGACTAACTCCAGCTTCTGCACCAGCCAGAAGAACCAGCAGCTGAAGGTGGTCTCAAGTGAAAGCAGGTACGCGATACCGAGGACGAAAGGATAGAACGAGATGGGCGTGAAGCCGATAGCGTTCCATGGTGGCCCGGCAAACAGATTCTGGATATCCGGCTGGTCGGCCGTCCGCGTCGGAAAGTACGGCACCGTCGGCATGTTGAGATGGATCGTATTCATTACATCAACACCGCACGCGATGGCGAATCCCAGCCACATCAGGCGACTGCGCATCAGGTCACCGTTATCCTTCATCACGGCAACCGGCACGCAGGCGGTAGGAAAAGCCAGCCTTTCGCGGTCGATCCAGTGCCGGCGCAGTATCACCACAATACAGAGTGATGCAAACGCGAGAACGACCAGAAAGCCAACCCAGGCGGTCATCTGCATGCGCCATTGCATCCACGGCACGCTTGCATTGCCGCTATAGAAGCCGCGTAGTGCAGCGTGATCCTTGAGCGCTATCCAGTTCGGAACGTATTGCCCGAACTGGTGCAGCCAGTTATTACTCGAATCGGCGTAGTAGAAAGCGGCGGTTATCGTTGGCACCACGAAATGAATGCCGCCGGAGGAGGAGATGACCGTGGAGACCGCGAGCATGGCGTAGATGACCAGAATCTCGGCCGGCGAAAACGCAAAGCGGCGCAGGAAGCGCGTCAGCAGAACATTTACGGCCACCAGCAGCAGCATCACATCGAATGCGCCGACGGGAATGCTGGTATTGGCAAGCGCCGTGTGACCGCGGTCGCCAAGCACAAGCTCTGCCCAGTGGATCCAGAGGTCGGTAAGCGCCGTGAGAATGAGGCCGAGCGTCAGAGAGCGGAAGGTAAGCCCGCTGAGCTTGCCGCGGACCGGCGGGGCTTCCCCGGGGGACGCTCGTGCGGTCGCCGGCTCAACAGCGGGTTGCGAGGCAGTCAACGACATACAGCGTCTTCAACATTCCGGGTTGCAATTCAAGCGCACCCGCGACAAAAGGCGATCCACGTGCGTATTGCAGCCGGCCGGGTCGTTTTCCTGCCTGCGTTGCAGAGATCGACCGCACAGCACACGTTTGAGCGGCAGCCGCGAGTCCGGCAGGTTGACGCGAGTGCCGGGTCCGGCCAACACGTCAAGCGCGGTGCGTTCCGGGACGAAAGCCCCAGTACGCACCGCGCTCGACATTCAAACGCCGAGTTCGACCCGACTTACCGCGCGATAGGCTCCATATTCGTGGGCTGCGACGTGGTTATGAAGCCGGTCGGAGCGGCCAGCAGGCCGTTGACGCTGTAGTACACAACCGCTCCGGTGGTCTTGTTGTGGAAGATTATGGCTGGCTGGAAGGTGTGGCTGATATCCAGGAAACCGACCAACTCCCACGGGTTGATGTTGATGCCGCCAACGAGCGTGCCCTGGCCAACGACCGAGGTACCGTTCATCAGCCAGTACACAACGCCGTTCGCCACCGTATCCTGGAAGATCAGGTCCGGATGGCCATCGCCATTCAGATCCTCGGCGGCAACCAGGTGCTTGGTGGTGGGGATGGTCTCGGGCAGCACGGTGGTTGCGCCGGGCGTGAAGCCGGTCATGGCCGTGTACTCCACCTGACCGGTGGACTGGTTCTGCCACAGCAGATCGAGGAAGCCATCGCCATTCACGTCGGCAAACGTTATTGGCTTCCATGCAGTGTTGCTGGAAGCGAATATCGTGCCGGTAGTGGTGGTGGTGATGCCGTTCATCTGCGCGTATTCGATGGCGCCGGTGGATGAGTTCCAGTAGATCAGGTCAGGCAACCCATCGCCATTGAGATCGACAGCCGAAAAGAGGTGGAATCCCGCCGGCAGTGTGGTCACAGCAGATGTCGAGAGTGTGGCCGCACCGTTCAGGAACCAGCAGGAAACTGCGCCGGTGCTGGTGTTCTCCCAGATCAGATCGGGATGGGTGTCGTGGTTGAAGTCATGGTCCCAGAACTGGGTCCGGAGCCGGAAGAGTGTGCCGGCTGAGGTGGAGTTCGGTCCGCCGGTGCGGGTTGTCCCATAGAAGTCGCCGTTTGCCGCCAGGGTCAGTGGACCGGCCGGCGCGCTGCCGTCGACGGCCGAACTGAAGTTATGAGAAACGGTAAGGCCGCCGGCGCTGTCGAGCCGGTAGATGGTCCCGCCGCCTGCCGAGCCACCGGCCGGCGTTGTGCCGTACAGGTAACCGTCCGGCGCCTGCGACAGGCCCATGTCGGGATTCATACCTTCCAGCCCTGATGACGCGAAGTCGTGGAAATCGCCGAAGAACAGCGTCGTCGTTACGCGGAACACAGTGCCGTTGCCGCCGCTGCCGCCCGCGGAGGTGGCGCCGTAGAGGTAGTGGTCGGCTGCTGCAAACAGCCCGGTAACCGGGTACTCACCATCCGTACCGGCGAACGAATGCACCAGGGTGAAGCTTCCACCGGAGGTGTTGATCCGGTAGACCGTTCCCAGGTTGTTTGTGCCGCCGAATTCGGTAGTCCCATACAACCTGCCATCGGACGCCAGCAGCAGATTGCCCTCCGGAAGACCTCCATCCGTGGTGGCGCCGGTAAAGCTGTGCAGTATCGTGATTCCACCTGCCACGGGTATCTCAAATATCGTGCCGTCGCCACTCGCTCCGCCTTCGGAAGTGGTGCCAAACAGGTTGCCGGTACCATCGGTGATGAGACCCGTTGGCGCTGCGCCTTTGGTGAAGTTGAATACGCCTGGTGTGGTGAACCCGCCGGCCGGTGTGAGCGCCCAGATTCCGCCGGCGCCGCTCAGGCCAAGTTCGCCCATTCCGAACTTGGTGCCGCTTGAGTTCAGCGCGATCCGACCAACCGGGTTGTAGAGAGCTCCGCCGGCGCTTGCGAAGGAGTACGGATACGTAAGAGCGCCCTGCTCCGACGTGTCGTAGAGAACACCTGAGTTCTGCAGGCCGCCGCCGGTCGTAAGCCCAATCAGGGTGCCATCGCTCAACAGGCTTAGCGCGCCGCTGGGTGCGCTGCCATCGGTGGAGTTATAAGCGAACTGCGCGACAACGGTCACAGCTCCGTTCACGTCACTGTTGAATACGCCACCCAGGTTGCCCGTACCACCGTTAATGGCCACCCCGTACATAAGGCCGCCGGTGGCGACACACAACCCGACGTCGGAGTTGGGGGCGCCGAAACCGCTCGAGGCCTCGTTGAATTGAACCGCGGGCAGCTCCACTCCGGCGGTGGTCACCGAGAAGAGCGTACCGACGCCGTTTGTGCCGCCAAAACCACACACGCCGTAGAGCTTGCCATTGGTCCCAAGCACGAGACCGCTGGGCTCAAAGCCGTCGTTGGCGACCGTGCCGAACGAATAGAGAAGCGTGAATGTGTGGCCGGTGGTTACCGAGAAGAACGAGCCGTCGCCCAATGCTCCGCCGAATGCCGCAGTGCCGTACATCACGCCACCATCAATCAGCAGAGTGCCGCCCGGGTTGGAGCCATCGGCCCCCGTGAAGGAGTGGACGAGCGTTTCGGTGCCTGCGGAGCTTACGCTGTAGATCGATCCATCGCCGTTTGCGCCGCCCGAATAGGTGACGCCGTACAGATTCAGGTCGTTGGCCAGCACCACACCTCCCGAGGGATTCTGGCCATCCGTTGCGCCGGTCTTGAACGAGTAGATAACCCGGTAAGAACCGGTGGGACTCATACTGAAGACCACGCCCTGACCGTTGGCGCCGCCGGTGGCGGCTGTGCCAACGATATTGCCTCCCGTCAGTTGGAGCAGCGCACCTTGCGGGCCCGTTCCATCTCCGCCTGTGAAGTTGTGCAGAACCTGAAATGTGCCGGAGAGACTGATCCGGAAGATGACGCCGTCGTTGTCGGAGCCGCCCGTTTGAGTTGTACCGTAGAGATAGCCGTTCCGGGCCTGGAGCAATTGGCCATCCGGCGAGCTCCCATCGAAGCCGCCGAAGGTGTGCAGAACGTTCACCGTGCCACCGGTGACCTGAAACACCGTACCCAGCCCGCCCGGTCCGCCCGCGGTGGATACGCCGTAGAAGTTGCCATCGGTCGCCTGGGTTAGGGCTACGGGAACCGATGCGGTGGGAAACGTCTGCGTAAAGCTGTGAAGCGTGGATAGCGTCTGGCCGAGTGCAATGGTTGGCAAAACGGCTAGCGCCACTGCAGCCACGGTTGTGAGTGCCAATCCCGCCCTTCGGTAGCCGGTCACGGCTGATCGCTTAGAATCCATCATTATTCTCCAAGAACTCGCGGCGCTGACCGCGGAGATAGTAATACGCCGATTGCAGCCGGCCGTCGGCGGGCCGGGAAATGCACGGCGAAAATGGGTCCTTTGGTCTTCCGGAGTGGCAAGACCATCCTGCCAGCAGGTTCAACGGCGTGCCGAATAATCGACGCCTGGTAAACCGTGCGCCGGGGTATTTCCATGCGCTGAGGATCGATTCCTTCTTAGGTGAAACAATCTGAGTTTTGGTCCGTTCGTATCGCCACCGAGCTGCTCTTAAGTGGATAGGAGCTGCGCGCACCGATCCGGGTCTCCGCGACCCGCGCAGCGTCGGCCCGGACTATTTGGAGGAAGCAGCCGGTAATTGGCAGGACTTTCGTAGAGACCGAGAGAACCGTTGCAGTGCGATCCGGTTTGACCGTTCGGCAACAGTTTCAGTTCAGGAATCCACGATAGGAGTTGGACCATGAAGTCGCAACCTCTCGCCGCGGACAGCATGTCGCGCGCAGGTAGGCTGTGCTCCGGTATGCGCGCATTCGGCGGCATAACGATCGCCTCGCTGGCGTTGGTTGCTTTTGCAACCGTAGCGGCCGGCCAGGCATTCGGCACCTATTATGACCGTCACGACTTCGGCGGCACTATTACCAATGCCAATGGCATCAGCGGTCCCGACGGCGTTCGTCCGTCGAGCCACGTGACCTTTGACGCGGCCGGAAATATGTACGGCACCGCCGCAAGCGGCGGCGCCGCGAGTGCCGGCCTTGTTTGGGAGATAACGGCGTCTGATGCCTATAAGGACCTGCACGATTTCGGCGGTACCGTCACCAATTCGAACGGTAAAAGCGGGCCGGATGGCTCTTCGCCCTCGGCGGGAATTACGTTTGACGCGGCTGGAAATATGTACGGAACCACATCCTTCGGCGGGGCTATGAGCGACGGAGTGGTCTGGGAGATAACCTCTGCCGGTACCTACCGGGACCGGCACGATTTCGGCGGTACCATTACGAACGCCGACGGCACGAGCGGGCCGGACGGCCACTCGCCACACGCGGGTGTTACGCTCGATGCTGCTGGAAACATGTACGGGGTCACGTTGTCCGGCGGAGCCAATAACGCGACAGGTGTTTCCGGCATGGTCTGGGAGATAACCGCCGGTGGCGCGTACCGGGACCTGCACGATTTCGGAGGTTATATCACCGAAACCAATGGAAGCCGGGGACCGGACGGCTCGAGCCCACGCGACGACGTCACCTTTGACCCGTCTGGAAACATGTACGGCGTCGCCCCTTACGGAGGCGGTCTGAACGAGGGTCTGGTCTGGAAGATAACAACTGCCGGGGCATATTCGGATCTTCACGACTTCGGCGGTACGGCTAACTATCCCGCGGGTGGCACCGGCCCCGATGGCTACCTCCCGGAGAGCCGCGTCACATTCGACTCAGCCGGAGATATGTATGGATCCGCGGCGTGGGGCGGCGCGAACAGCTCCGGCACACCGGGCGGAATTGTATGGGAATTGAGTGCCGGTGGCGTATACCAGGACCTTCACGATTTCGGTGGCACCGTTCTGAATGCCGATGGAAGCAGCGGTCCAGACGGATTTGACCCGTACGGTCCCGTAGGGTTTGATGGCGCCGGAAACCTGTACGGCGCTGCCTATTCAGGTGGGGCGCAAAACGCGAACCAGTACTCCGGCATGGCGTGGGAAATAACGGCTTCCGGCGCTTACAAGGACCTGCACGATTTCGACGGCTCCGTCACCAACGCGAACGGTACCAGCGGTCCAGACGGCGCGACGCCGTACGGCGGTGTCACGCTGGATGCCACAGGCAACCTATACGGCTCTGCCTACGAAGGCGGAGGCAATGGCGGCGGAATAGTGTGGGAGTTGGCGCTGGTAGTTAACAACCCGGTACCAACGCTCTCCGCCATCTCGCCGGCATCGGCGCTGGTTGGCGGTCGGTCCACTGCAGTAACCGTTACCGGTACGGGCTTCATTGCGACCAGTACCGTCAAGTGGAATGGCGCAGCTCTGAGCACCACCTATGCGAGCGCCACCTCGCTGACGGCCGTGGTGCCGGCCTCCGATCTCCTGACGCCGGGTTCGTATCCCATAACGGTGGAAAACGGCACACCGGGCGGCGGGACATCCAATGCCGTCTCGTTTGCCGTTCGGGCGTATCCCGTACATCTGGCAGGTCTGTTTATCAATCCTGCCGCAGTAACGGGCGGCTCAACCGCAACCGGCGTGATATTCCTCTCCGGCCTGGCTCCGGCGGGTGGAATCACCGTGCAGTTGACATCGTCGCGCCCCGGAGTGACATCGGTACCGCGATTTGTGGTGGTAAAGCAGGGCTCCAGTACGGCGACGTTCCGGTTGAACACACTTCCGCCAACGGCCGCGACGACCTGCCGGATCACGGCTACCTACCTGACGATCGCCCGGGCCGGATACCTGACTGTGAATCCGTAGGATCGCGAGCCATGCGGCGCCGCGGCGCGTTGCACGCCGGCCGTGGTTTGGCTCCGCCCGCTACGTTACAGTACCGGCGTGGACGCGACTTCCGGCTCGGGTCACGGCCGGCCGGGCCGATCCTTCTGCCACACCCGCACATAGTCGATCTGAAACTTCTGCGGGTAGGCGGCCGGATCCAGCCCATGCTGCCCGCCCCAGTCTCCACCGATGGCCAGATTGATGATGAGGTACATCGGTTTGTCAAACACCCAGCTTTGTGGGCCACTGTAGGGGTAGCGGAAGTAAGGCTTGCCATCCAGGGAGAAGCTGATCGCCTGCGGTGACCAGTTCATGCCGTAAACGTGCCATGCGGTGGTGCAATCCGGCGCCTGCACGGTCCCACCCGCGCTTGCTTGCCCCTGTCCGTCCGGGTGCGGCAGATGCACCGTGCCGTGTATGCCGGCGGCGTCGAACGCCACATGCTCCATCACATCGAGTTCGCCACAACGCGGCCATCCCGTTTGACCTACATCCTCTCCCATCAGCCAGATGGCCGGCCACGTCCCGCTTCCGCCAGGGAGCTTCGCTCGTACTTCAAGCCGGCCGTACTCAAACGAAAAGGTATCGTGCGTTTGAAGGCTGGCCGATGTGAACTGCGCGCCCTTGTACGGCTCGTGGATACCCGTAATCGTGAGATGGCCATTCTCGACGCGCGCATTCGCAAGCCTGTCTTTGGTGTAGTACTCGGCCTCGTGATTGCGCAGCATGCCCACCTCCCATCCCCACTTTTTGGGGTCGGGCAGGCCGTTACCACTGAACTCGTCATGCCATATCAGGTGATACCCGGGCTCTTTGGGAACAGCGGCGGCAACCTGAAGCGCCGGCGGGCGCGCAAGGAGCACGAGCAGTAGTTGGATCATGGTGAAAGTTTACCGCGACGAAACGCGCCGTCATCCGAAACGGATTCAGCGATCACGAGCTGCCTGCCAGCGAGGTGGCATAGGCAGCTCCCACGCCAAGCAACTGACGCATCTCTCGCGTTTGTGCGCTGGCGATAAGCTCCTCCGACGGCTCATATCCCTGCCAGTGCTTCATCCAGAAGTGGCCGTAGTTGTAGATTAGCGCCTTGCGCGATGACCCCGTACGATTGTTCAGCGCTGCGTGCTGAATTCGGCCATTGAAGATGTATGCCGTGCCGGCAGGCTGCTCCATGCAGATGTGTCCCGGCATTGCGGCCGGATCCTTGTGGGAGGGCAGCACCACGTCATCGTCATCCAGGTTTTCGCCCCGCCAACCGGGAAGCGATGCGTCGGCGCGCTAAGCGGCGCCGCCGGATTTCTTTGCTCGCTTCGTACTGGGAGACGCGGCTGGCTGCCTCGAAGCGCCGGCATCGTCGTTTGGCAGTCGCCGGGCGAGCGGCGCAATCGCAAAGCTCTGTACCAGCACGGAGAAGCCGGCAACGATGAACGTTACCGCCTGCACCACATTGCGGTGGGCAAGAGCGGATGGCAGCACCATCGCCAGCGCCAATGCCAGCGCTCCGCGCAAACCGCCCATAACCAGGAGGGCCTGCCCCCGCAAGGATACAGTGCGACGCAAGCGGGCGAATGGCAGGCAGCATGCGGCAACGGCAACCGCACGCGCTGCAAGTACTACTATTACGGCAATAGAAGCAACTGCAGCCACAGAGGTGAGCGGTTCGCGCGCGCCGGCGATGCCCAGCAGCAGGAACGCGATGGAATTGGCGATGAAGGCAGCGTACTCCCAGAATCCGTCGACCGCTTCGTGCCCTGCAGGCGTGAGCCCGGAGTGCGTGCCCGCGTTGCCCATGACCAGTCCGGCGGTGAGCACGGCCACAATTCCGGAGAGGCCGAGAACGCCCGCTGTAAGGAATGCGCCCCAGGCCGTGAGGGTGGTGAAGGTGAGCTCAACCAGGTGGTCTTGCGAGCGCCCGGCGAAGAACAGCGCCGTTATCGCGAATGCAATTCCGAGGAGCACGCTGCCGCACGTTTGAAACGTGGCGGCGCTCAGCATGGCGCGAACAGGCATCTGGTGCGCTCGCACCATGTCGGCGGCGAGAGCAAACAGAATCGCGGCGGATCCGTCATTCAAAAGGCTTTCGGCCTCCAGGATGGTCCGGAAACGTCCGCCAATCCGCATATCTTTGAGCGTAGCGATCACCGATAGCGGGTCGGTGGCGGCGATAAGGGCGCCAAACATCATGGCGGCCGGCATCGGCCAGCCGGCGAGCCACCGCATGCCTGCAGCCGTAACTGTGGCCGAAATGACTACGCCGAAGGTGGTGAGCACCAGCACGAGCGGCAGGCTATGCCGAAGGTCGGACCATCGAAGCCGGATCGCAGCATCAAAGATGATCGGCGGCAGCAGGGCATTGAAAAGGAGGGACGGTGTGAGCGTGACGCTTGGCGCCAGGCGCAAGCCACCGATCACGAGGCCGGCCGCCACAAGTCCGGCCGTGTACGGAAGTTTGAAACGGCGAGCGATAAGAGCCACGAGGGCCGCCACCAGCAAGAGCAGGCCAAATCGCTCCATCGACTGCGTCATGCCGCTATTATGACCACGAGGCGCGCTTCGACAATTGTGACCCGGTCAGGGAAACTCTGCCGCCACCTGAGCAAGCAAATCGGGACGGTTACTGATGACGCCATCGACTCCAATAGCCAACAGCGTCTGGATCGTGGCCGGGTTATCCACCGTCCAGCAATAGACGCTCACTCCATATTCGTGCAGCGTGGCAACCCGTTCCGCCGTCGCGAGTGGGTACTCCCAGCTGACACCGTCGGTATTGAGGCGCTGGGCCCACGCTTCGAACGGTCCCTGGCCAGCAGGTAGTTCCGAGTGCGCGTCACGGGTTGTTGACAGCCGGAGTTCCGGCCATGCCGCACGAAACGCGGGCGCCACTTCTCGCGAAATACCGGAGATCAATGCGTGGGATGCGCCAAGTGGCCGCAGGGAATCGGCCGTGAGTTGCTCCACGCCGTGGCCGAAGACCTTCATATCGGCCATCAGCCCGCCACGACCAGCCATCTCGGAAACCAGCTCGTCCAGGGTTGGTACGCCCTCGCCGGCACCCAGTTCGAGTGCACCAAGTTCGCTGGCGGTGTGGTCGGCCACACTCCAGCGACGGCCGCTACTATCCTGAGCCTCGTCATCGTGGCACAGCACCAGCACGCCGTCTCGAGAAAGGCGCACGTCGCACTCAACGCTGCCGCAACCCAACGCGACGGCGTGCCGAAAACCGGATATCGTATTGGCCGGATAGTTTGCCGGCGCACCGCGATGTGCGATGGTCCGCCATATCGATGCGCCGTGCATCACGGATCTACGATGATAGCGTCACCGCTAATCCAGCAAAGGGCCGGCTGCGGCAACCGCCTCATCCACCTGAGAGCGGTAGCTTTCAAAGTTGTCGTGGAAGCGCTTCGCCAGCATGCGAGCTTGATGCGCGTACGCGGTGCCATCGGCCCAGCAGGCCTGAGCGTTCAGCAACTCACTTGGTATGCCCGGCGCCGAAACCGGCACATGGAGGCCAAACCAGGGCTCGGGCGCAAATTCAACGCGGCGCAACTGCCCACTGAGTGCCGCTTCCACCATCGCGCGCGTGTAACCAAGGTCGATACGGTGCCCCGTACCAAATCCACCGCCGGACCATCCGGTATTCACCAGCCAGACGTCGGACTTGTGCCGGCGGATGCGCTCTGCGAGCAGGTTTGCATATACCGTGGGATTCAGGGGAAGAAATGGCAAACCGAAGCAGGCGCTGAAGGTGGCTTCCGGGTGATTTGATAGGCCTCGCTCGGTACCAGCGATTTTAGCCGTGTAGCCGCTCAAGAAGTGGTAACTTGCCTGCTCGGGCGTCAAGCGACTGATGGGCGGCAGTACGCCAAACGCGTCTGCGGTAAGGAATACAATGTGCTTTGGATGCGGGCCGATGCTTGGCGTACAGGCGTTCGGCACATGCTCCAGCGGGTAGGCTGCGCGTGAGTTTTCGGTATACAGCGCGCTGTCGTAGTCCGGCTGCCGTGTCGCGCTGTCGAATACCACGTTTTCCAGCACCGCTCCAAACCGGATGGCGTCGAATATCTCCGGCTCTTTCTCCTGACTGAGCCGGATGCACTTGGCATAGCATCCACCCTCGATGTTGAAGACGCCGCTGTCGCTCCAGCCATGCTCATCATCGCCGATGAGGTCTCTGTCTGGGTTTGCTGAGAGAGTGGTTTTGCCCGTTCCGCTGAGGCCAAAGAAGAGGGATGTTTCGCCCGAGCTGCGTGAAACATTCGCCGAGCAGTGCATCGAGAGGACGCCCTGCAGAGGCAGCAGGTAGTTCATCAGCGTGAAGACGCACTTCTTGATCTCGCCGGCATACTCGGTACCGCCAATGAGCACGATGCGCCGGCCCATGTGGATCACAATGAACGTCTCCGAACGCGTGCCGTGTAGTGCGGGGTGCGCAAAACAGCTCGGCGCAACCAGTACCGTAAAACTGCGGCTGTCAGCGGGTTCGGCTGCGTCTGGGGCCAGAGCCTCCTCAACGGAAGCAATCCGGCTGGATCCCGCCGCATCCGGGCGCACCAGCAGCTGCCTTGCAAAAAGGCTGTGCCAGGCATATTCCGAGACGACCCGCACTCCTACGCGGTACCGCTCGTCGGCGCCGGCCGCCAGGGTTGCCTGGAAAAGGTCGCGCGTGGCGAGGTGTGTGCGGACCGTTTCAAGCAGGCGATCAAACGATTCTTCGCTCAGCTTCTGATTAACCGGACCCCAGTGGATGTGGTCGGAGGCGCCCGGTTCGTCCACAAAGTACTTGTCACGCGGTGATCGACCCGTAAACTTGCCGGTCCGCACCGCCAGAGCCCCGTTGGCCAGCAGGGAACCTTCTCCCTGTCGCACTGCGTACTCGATAAGTTCCGCCGGAGATGTGTTGCAATACAACTGGCGACCGGTCGACAAATTCATCTGCTCAATCGCGGTTTCAACGCGCGTATGCGTCATTGCACACGTCCTCCTGGTCCTGTTAATACCCACCACAAGCGGGTGCTACAATAGTACCCGCTTGTGTCGTGGTGGCAGACTAGCCGGCTGCGCGACGGCGGGCCGGACCGGCGGCACACTCGGGTGGTTTGGGACGGAGGCACTCCGATGTTACGGCTGAAGCTGGTAGGCGCCTTTCTGGTTTTGGGGATCGCGCTGCTGGTGGGCTCGTGGTTCTGGCACGTGCCCCAAAGCGAGAGGGTTTCCGGCACGGCTCCCGATTTTGCGCTGCCAGCCGACGGAGCTTTGCCTGCGACGCGTCTGACAGCGCTGCGTGGACATGTGGTCCTTCTCGATTTTTGGGCGACCTGGTGTGGGCCCTGCCGTGAGGAGATCCCTGAACTGGTGGCGCTGCAGAGCAAGTACGGCTCGAAGGGTCTTGAGGTGATTGGCGTATCGCTGGACGATGCCAATACCGCAGCGGCGATACCGGATGCGCGCCAACGGCTTGGCATCAACTACCGCGTGGCGATCGCATCACAAATCCCTGACCTGCACGGCTACGATTTTGCCTCTATCCCAACACTCTATCTAATCGGCCCGCATGGAGCCCTCCGCGGCAAGTGGGTGGGCCTGAATGCCGATTCGGATCTGGATGAGCAGGTGCAGGAGCTACTGCCGCGGTGACACCTGGCCGCGCTCGGCTGGTGCTGAGCGGCCTAAAGCGGTTGGCGTCCGTTGAATCCGTCATCCTCGGTGTGCCACCAGGTGATATCGTCCTCGCCATACAGCCAGCAGAGCAACACCTCGCGGCCGGCTCGAAGGTGCGGAAAGTCCACCAGACCGCGAACCAGATCCTTGACCTGAATGCCTCGATTTTGAATGGCGCGAGCGATCTCATGCAGTTCTGCAAGCTCCGCCGCTCCCGAATTGCGCTGCAGCCCGTGCCCGTTCGATGCCGCCAGCTTCTGTTGGGCGATCGCCTGCAGCTCGTTTTGTGATAGCCGGCCGGCCAGTTCCTGCACGCGCTCGATCTGTATGCGCAGCCAGGGCAGCTCGGCGCGAGCTTCCTGCACGGTGAAACGTTTATGCTCCATGGGGTTCTCGGAGAGTCATCGAGCAGCGCGGCGCTCGCGGATCGCCGTGGTCAATACCGCGAAGAGCAGCACACCGCCCACCACGGTGCCCTCCCAGAGGGACGGTTGTGTAAGCAGCAGGTTGATAGCGCTGAGAATGGTATAGAGAAGCGTCGCGCCCAGCACCGTTCCCAGCACACTCCCCTGGCCACCAAACAGGTTGGCGCCGCCGACCACGGCTGCGGCTACCGCGTTCAGTTCGTACGACAATCCCGCCTGGGGGTCGCCCTGCCCACCATAGCCGGCATACAGGATTCCGGCGAGGCATCCGAGCAGCGCGCTGCAGGTATAGGCAAACAGCTTGACGCGGAACACATTGACTCCGCTGAGTTCGGTTGCCTGCTCGTTGCTGCCCACGCTGTACAGGTACCGGCCCATTCGCGTTCGTGTCAGCACCGTATGCGTCACTACGGCAACCAGAATCAGCACAACGGTGGGTATGGGGAAGTGCCTGCCGATGTTGCCGTTGGCCAACCAGTTGAAGAGTGGGTACTTCACCGGGTCGAGGACGATCTGCTGGTGGTGGTTCATCACCAGCGCCTGGCTGCGCAGTACCAGAAGCGAGACCAGCGTGACCACGAACGCCGGCAGCCGGAGCTTGTGGATCAGGTTGGTGTGTATCCAGCCAAGAACCAGCGCCAGCGCTGCGGTGGCGACTATTCCCAGGAGCACAGCGGCAAGCGTGTAGAGGCGCTGGTCGAGGAGCGTCACGGTGCCGGCCAGAACCATGCCGGAAAAGCCGATCAGGGAACCCAGTGAAAGGTCGATGCCGGCTGTGATGATCACCACCGTCTCGCCGATGGAGAAGATGCCGAGCAGCGAGGTGTTCAGCAGAACGTTCTGGATGTTCCTGGCACTATAGAAGGTCTGCCTTGCGGGCGACCATACCATATACAGACCGAGCATGCCGAGCACGGCCAGAACGCTCATCTCACGTGAGCGCATCACGCCTGTCAGCCAACCCGAGCTGTTGCGGCCGGATGCCGCCGCGTCAGGTAGAGGTGAGGCCTTTTGCATGCAGGTCCTGGATAAATGGCTTGGCATTCGCCGGGGTGATGACCTGTACGCCGGTATCGATAATCGGTCCGTTGCGCGTCATGCCCAGCTTCTTCAACTCGGGGTCGATCAGCTTCAGCGCCGCATCCAGTCCAACCCGGTTGATCTGGTAGAGCATCTCGGCAGAGAGCCGTCCAAACTGGTACGGCTTCTGGACTACGGTGACATCCACCAGGCCCGCCAGCAGGTTGTCGAGCGTGCGCGGCTCGCCATCAAAACAGCAGATCTTGACCTTGCCAATCAGACCGGCTTTCTTGACCTCGTCAACGATGGCTGGGCCGTTATAGGAGTAGAGACCCAGGAAGCCGTTGATTTTTGAGCCGTATTTGGTGATGGCGTCGGCAACATTGGAATGCGCCTTGCCTACAATGTCTGCGTTATCCTCGTAGGGATCCTGCAGCATCGTTATATTGTGGCCATTGATGCTATCCAGAAAGCCATTGTACCGCTGCTTTGCGTTGTCGGCGCTCATGTTGCCAACAAACGCTACCATGTTCCCTCCCTGCGGCAGCAGCTTTACCACCTGCTGGCCGAGCAGCTTGCCGCTGGCGTAGTTGTTGGTGCCTATGTAGACCAGCCTCTCGCTGGTGGGCGAGTCGGAATCGAACGTGATCACGGGGATCCCCTTGGCGATTCCCGAGTTGATGACAGCGGAGAATGCCGCGGCATCGATGGTGGATACGGCAATGCCGTCGGCATTGGCGGCCATTGCCTGTTCAAAGGCGGTTTTTTGGCTGTCGTTATCCGTTCCCGGCGGCGCAGTCCAGCCGCTTTGCGGGCTCAACTGCAGCGCGGTGATCTCGTCTGCCAAACCCTTGCCCATCGAGTCCCAAAACGGAGAATTGCCGTTGGTGATCACCTTTACAAGCACGGGACCGGTGGGCTTGCGTGGCTTGTTGAACGCTGCCGCGGCCGACGACATGGCTACGGCTCCCGTCCCGCCAGCCGAACCAGCCGTGGCGCCGGCCGACGTGGTCGTGCTGGGATTGGCGCCGTTTTCGCCGCCCGATTTACTTTTGTCGCAGCCCATCGCGGCTGGAAAAGCTGCTGCCGTACCAAGAAGAAGCAAAAGCTGGCGTCGGTTCATGGCAATAACCTCATTGAAGTGCGCGCTACGATGCCCGTGCCGTGGGATTCCCTGAGCGGGAAGCCTTTTCCTTCCGGGCGACGGTATCAACGGCTGCGGGGTGGCCGGGCAGGGGCGGAGTCGGGTAAGTAGATACGTTCCACATATCACCCGGAAACGGGCCGGGTCGCCGGCTGCCTGCAGTCGGCGGATGAACTGCCTGCCTACCAGGAGTCACATGGCGTACCGTCCGGTTGAGTCGCTTCACCTGTGCCAGCGTTTCTGGCGCGCCGACCGGCCTGTGCTATAATCCGGCCATGGCCCACTTTGATGCGATCGTGATCGGCTCGGGCCCCGCCGGCAGTACCGCAGCCTTTCATCTGGCGCTCGGAGGGGCTTCGGTAGCGCTGTTGGAACGCTACCGCCTGCCGCGCCACAAAACCTGCGGTGGCGGCATGCCGATGACGATGGCGGACCAGCTTGAGATTGAGCGGCTTGGCCGCTTGGCGCCCGGGAGTTTTGTTGAGGCTGAAGTGGAGTGGATGCGCCACACCTGGATGTTTGGCGATGCCTCGCTGGCGCCTCTAAACCCCAATGGCGAAAAGGGCCATCGCCTGGCACTATGGATGGTACAGCGCGCCATATTCGACGCCGCACTGGCGCGACGCGCCGCCGACGCCGGCGCGGTTTTGATCGACGAAATGGTCGTAAAGAGCGTGGAGGTGGGTGGCCCGCCGACGGTACGTGCCTGCGGACCGGGCGGTGACTGGAACGCCACCTGTGCCGTGGTGATCGGTGCGGACGGCGCCAACGGAGTTACCGCAAAGTGCACCGGCCTCCGGTCCAAGCGCGCGCTTGCGATCGGCATGGAACTCGAGGTGCCGCACCGGTGGGGCGACGGGCATGCTACTCTGCGCCGTGACGTGGCTCATCTGGAATACGGCGCCGTGCCTCGGGGATACGCCTGGGTTTTTCCAAAGGCGGAGCATCTTAATGTTGGCGCCGGCGTCTTTCGGCCGCGCCGCGCCGACGGACGTGGAGATGCCGGTGTGCGGCAAGAGCTGCAGGCGGCCATTGTGGCTTACCTGGCTGCCCTGGATTTGCCGAAGCCGGCCGGTGGGGAGCGCTGGTACGCGCACCCACTACCCATCTACAACGGTATGGACACCGTGCAGACATCGGATGGCCGCGTGCTGCTGGCTGGCGATGCGGCCGGCCTCATCAATCCCTTTTTCGGCGACGGAATCCTGCATGCCGTCAAAAGCGGTAAGCTGGCGGCCGAAGCTGTGCTAAAGGGCGCTCCTCAAATGTACGCGGCGACTGTTGATCAGGAGTTCAAGCGCAACTTCGATGCAGCGCTCCGGCTCGCTCGCTTCTTCTACCAGTTCCCGGGCATGTGTTACCGAAACGGCGTGCAGCGTCCGATGGCGACGCGCACCGCTGGAATGCTGTTGAGCGGTGAGGTTGGGTTTCACCAAATGGCCGGGCGAGCGATGCGCCGGATGCGATCGGCCGATGGCGCCTCCGATCGAGTACCGCAGGCGCTGTCGTGATCTGGGGATGAGGCGCGCGCTCGTGATCGGCGCCGGCAGCATCGGCCGCGGCTTCCTTGCCCAGCTGTTTTACGAGGCCGGTTATGCACTCACATTTGTAGATGCCGATGCCCACCTGGTGGATGCCCTGAACCGGGCCGGCCGGTACTGCCTTCGTCTGGTCGGTGATAGCGAGCAGAGCCTGGAGATCGGTGGCTTCCGCGCCCTGCAGATCGGCCGTGCCGAGGAGGTAAGTCGGGCGGCGGCAGAGGCGGAAGTGGTATGTACCGCTGCCGGAGCCTCGGCACTCCCCTCTGTGGCCCGCATGCTTGCCGCAGGAATCGCTGCCCGTTCCGAGCCGCTGAACGTGATCCTTTGCGAGAACCTGCCGGATGCCAACCGGGCGTTTCTAACGGCGCTGACGCTGGAGCTTGAGCGGACTGGATCTGCCGATGCGGCGCCGGAGGTTGGCGGCGTGCGCGCTGTGGTAAGCCGAATGACACCGGTGGCGCCGTTTGCTGTGACGGGGTCGCTCGACCTCAAGGCAGAACCATACCGGCTATTGCCCCTGGATGCTTCCGCCATGGTTACGCGGCTCGGCCTGGTAGATGGCATGCTCCCCGTGGCTTCCTTCGAGGCATGGATGGCGCGGAAGCTCTATACGCACAACGCCTCACACGCCGCGCTGGGATACGCGGGCGCGGCACACGGCTGCAGATTTGCCGCTGATGCCCTGGCGCTACCGCCCGTCAAGGCGCTGGTGGAGGGTGTGATGTCCGAAACCGGTCCCGCACTCTGCCGCCTGATGGGTTTCGAACCTGCGGAGCAGCGCGAGTATGAGCAACAGCTGCAGCATCGCTTTTCGAACCGCTCCCTAGGCGACACGTGTGAGCGCCTCGCGCGCGACCCCATCCGAAAGCTCGGCCATGCCGACCGTTTGGCCGGCGCGGCGCTGCTCTGTAGAAGCGCCGGAATTGAAGTCCGCTGGCTGCCTCGCGTGATGGCGCTGGCCCTGAAGTGGCGAAGCGCTGAAGACGGCGAATCGATGGAACTGGAACGGTTGGTAAATCGCTTCGGGCCGCTAAAGACGATCGCTCAGGTCTGTGCGCTTGAGCCGAACGACCCGCTGGCTGTGCAGACTGCTGCGGTGTACTCGGAGCATTCAGCGTCGAGCGGTAAGTTTGCCGGTTGGTGCTGAGTAGCCCACGTAGGCCGCGCTACTGTGTCACGGGCGACGACGTCGCACGAAACCGGGCGGCAGCCGGTGAATATGACGGCTGACACACAACCGGTTGGCATACCACCCGGCGTGCAATCGGCCTCATCGGATCCACATCTGCTTCCGCTTTAATACAATGCCGGGCGAGTAACTGGATGTCGCCGAGTTTGGATGCAGCCCAGGAGTGGCTGAAGCAGCAGTTCCGCGGGCGCTTTTCACCCGCCGGCGCGTGGGAGTTGCGCATAACGGCTCGAGGCCGGCAGCAAACACCTGCGATCCGACGGTTCCCAAGCTACCGACTTGGTGGATTGCATCAACAAGGCGGCGATACGTCTTCTCCAGCTGGGCACGAAAGGCAGGGCGGGGATGGCTTACGTGCGAGGTGTTCGGTATGCAGTCGGAGTGTGCATGTCGCGCCACGGCATGGCCGAACAGCCGAGAGCTTCCAGCGCGCCATGGCCCGATGCGCGCGGCCTAAATAGTATTGGTGGCTTACTTTCGACGTGGGTATAATCTTCACAGTCACCCCGTGTTGCTTACTCTGAGGATGAGCTCGAACTGTAATGCAAGTGATGCGCGCCGAGATCAGAGAACAACCGGATGCCGTTGCGCGCGCGCTGGAGAACGCCGCGCCGCATGCCCGGCAGCTTGCCCAGCTGCTGCGGGACCGCGCAACTCGCCACGTCGTCATTGCCGCGCGTGGCACGTCGGATAACGCGGCGACGTACGCCCGCTATCTGCTTGAGATTGCGCTGCGCGTGCCGGTTGGGTTGGCCGCGCCCTCGGTATACACGCTCTACAAGGCCGAAGTGGACCTGCGCGATGCCTTGGTTTTAGGCATTTCGCAATCCGGAGTCGCACCGGACGTCATTGAGGTCCTTGCCGCAGCCCGGGCTCAGGGCGCGGTAACAGCGTGTATCACCAACGACGAGCAATCGCCGATCGCGTCGCAAGGTCACATCGTGCTGCCGTGCAGCGCCGGCCCGGAAAAGGCGGTTGCAGCCACGAAAACCTACACCACCAGTCTGGCGTTGATCGCGCTGCTGGCAGCTGAGTGGAAGCAGGATGACTCGCTGCGCCATGACCTGCTGGCGATACCCACGCACATTGAGGCGACTTTGGGCCTGGAAGCTGAGATGGATGCGCTCGCCGCCGAGCTTGCCGATCTCCGTGAGTGTGTGGTTCTCGCACGCGGCATCAACCTTGCGACCGCGCAGGAGGTGGCGCTCAAGCTTACCGAAACCAACTATCTGGCAGCGCGACCGTTCTCGGCAGCAGATTTCCGGCACGGGCCGATCGCTGCTGCGGGCAAGGAGCTGCCGTGCTTTCTGTTCGCCGCTCCCGGCGCGGCTTATAGTGACGTCCTTGATCTGGCGTGCGAACTGGAGCGTCGCGGCTCGCCCGTTGTGCTGTTTACGTCCGGCTCGCCGGTGGCCGCGCTGGGCCGGCGGTTGGTCCGGCTGCCGGGCAGTGTGGTCGAGCTCCTGAGTCCGTTGCTAACTGTGGTCCCGGGTCAGCTCCTGGCGGCGTCGCTGGCCACCGTCAAGGGAAATGATGCCGACTCGCCGCGCGGCCTGCACAAGGTGACCCGAACCCGGTAGCGCCGGGCGCAGACCTCGCTGCGGCGAAACGCTGGAAAGTTCAACCATGATAACGCGCCGCATGATCGGCACGGTTGAGGAGGTTGTGGAGGAGGACCGTGGGAGACAGATCCTGCGTGTCCGCACGGACGGCGGCGAGTGCCGCGATGCAATTGCGCTCACTGCGCTATGTGGGCTGGTCGCGGTTGGATGCAGGGTAAGCCTGAATACCGCGGCGGTCGAACTGGGCCTTGGCTCGGGTGGCCTGGATTTCGTAGAGGCCCCGCTGGATTCCGCGGAGGATCCGATCGAGCCTGCTGGACACATCCTTAAGGCCCGTTACACGCCCAGCCAGATGCCTGTGCTGGCCGTTGAGGCGCCGGAGAGCTGCGAGCACGAAAACCTCTCTGAGTGGCGCTCACTGGGCGAGCTTCCTGTAGTCTGCGTGGAGTTGCACAGCCAGATCCCGGCGGTATGCGCTGCCGCCCGATGGGAGGTGACGGCGAGCAACCTGCCGCCACCTCGCATCGTTTATGTGATGACCGATGGCGCCGCGCTTTCGCTGGGCGTGAGCGGGCTCGCCAAACGGATGCGGGCTGCCGGCCTGGTGGATGCCGTGATTACCTCTGGTCAGGCGTTCGGCGGTGACATCGAGGCCATCAACCTCTACTCGGCCCTGCTGGCAGCGCATGTGGTGTGTCACGCAGACATCGTCGTAACGGGCCAGGGACCGGGAAACGCCGGTACCGGTACGGAGTTGGGCTTTTCAGGCGTGGATCAGGGCATGGCGCTTAACGCTGCGGCTTCCATGGGCGCGCAGCCGATCGCAGTCGCCCGCATCAGCTTTGCGGATGGCCGCGCACGCCACCAGGGCATCAGCCACCATACGCTAACGGTATTGAAGCACGTGGCGCTTCGCGGCAGCATCGTGCCGCTTCCCCGGCTACCACCGCGACAATTGCGGGTCGTCCGGCAGGCAATGGAGGCAGCTGCCATCGAGCCGCGGCATCAGGCGGTTGTGGTAGATGCCGAGCGCGGACTGCGTGCGCTGGAGACCACCGGCGTGGAGGTGACCACGATGGGCCGGAGTGTGCAGGAGGATCGGGCATTCTTCCTCAGCGCGGCCGCTTCAGGCCTGATTGCTGGCCAGTTGTGCGTGCAAAGGCTTCGCGCGGCTGCCTCAGCCACCACGCCTCAGGAATAGGCGCTGCCGGGCGCAGCTTCGCGGCCTATTTGCCCTTGGCGCCACCCGGAAAGAGGTAGCGGACGATTACCAGGCAAAGCCCGACCACTTGTGCGAAAGTTTGAACTATAAGGGCTATTAGAACTTTATCGAATGGGATCAGTCGCTTTGGAAACGCCACAAGCCCGATAAACAGCAGCAGCTGGAACGCCAGTTCAAACCAGAGCGCGAACACCAGCGTCGCCGACCATCGATCGCGAAGGGTGTTGGCCTGTGCCTGACGTTCGGCTTCTGCCGCCGAGGCTTCCTGAGCCAGTTTGGTGCTGCGGCGAAGTGTGCCGCCGTCCGCCGGAGCGGCGTGGCGATCGGGCCGCGGAGGGATGAGATCCGCCTCCATGAAGGCCAACGGGGCAACAGGTTCGCCGATACCAAATGCCTTCACGATACGGCCCAAGCCGCGCTGCCGCCCTCGCACACGATCGCTCGTGTCGTTGGACATGCGGTATGCGGCTACCTCCTCCGGAACCGCAAACAGCGTGGCCAGGCTGGCTAACGGCGTCTGGTTTCGGCGGTAAGGCGCCAGAGTTTCGTCCGGCATCAGCAGGCAGGCGGCAAACCAGTTCGTGTCGGCTTCCAGCGCATCTGCGGGCGGACGGCCCAGCGCGGAGTGCCGCAACACCAACTCTTCGGCTTCAGGAATGCCACCCAGTTTCAGCGCGGCCAGGCCGCGAGCGATAGCGAACCGCTGCATAGGAAACGGTTCATCGTTAAAGATATGGATGGCTGGCGGCCTGGCCGAAACCACGCACAGTACTGCGTTCTCGTCCTCGCGCGGCCTGATCTGGATGGCAACGCCTTCGTTCTGCGCAATCCGCACCACGTCGACCATCGGTGATCGCCCTGCGCCGGCCGCAGGGTTGGCGAAGTTATCCCGCAGCAGTTCGGCCGCAGCCATGGCGACCTGGGCACTGCGCGGCTCGTTAGCGGCGGATGCCTCGGTATTCATTCTCCACTTCGTCTCAGTGGCCCACCGAATCGTGCCGGTAACCGCGTTTGTCGTTGCGGTGCAGGACCAAGCCAGCGAGATAGTCGCCAGCCAGCGCCATCGATGAAGCCACGGCAATGGCCCCGACCAGCAGAAATGGTGATGCGCGCCACCTGGCGCCTGCGGGCGCCAGCATAACCGCCAGTACGACTACGGCCGCCAAACCTGCCGTGCGAAGAAATACCCGCCAGCCGGCTTGACTCCATGCCGTAACCGCGCCGAGTAGCAGGCCGCCCGCAATGGCTGCCGCCAGTGGCAGTGCAACTGCGATCACGTTTTGAATACCACCACGGTTGCGCCCTCACCGCCTTCGGACGATTCACCGAGACGGTAGCTCTCGACCAGTGGATGCTCGCGGAGTTGTTCGCTCACAACCCGGCGCAGCACACCGGTGCCCTTTCCGTGGATGATGCGGGCCGTATGCATTCCGGCCGCAAATGCATCGTCCAGATACTTGTCGAGCAGCGGCAGCGCGTCCTCTACGCGCATTGCTCGAAGCATCAGTTCGGGCGCAATGGTAAGCGCTTTGCGCATGGCGATCTCGCGCGCGCCGTCCGAAGGACGGTCCGATGCGGCCTTCCTGGCAGCCTGCTTCGCCTCCGGCTTTGCCAGCCGGCGAAGCTGACCCAGCGGGAGCGTGACTCGCATCGCACCGATGATGAGCGCCGCCTGGCCGTTGACGGGGTCTTCGAGAAGCTGCCCGTCCAGGTTGAGCGTAGTCACCCTCACGGTGTCGCCCTTTCGGAGTGGCTCGCTGTTACCACCCGTCTCCTCCGGCTCGGGCGGGGCAGGCGCTTCCCGCGCGAAATCCGACCATGTCTCGGTTTCCAGCCGCTCCAGGCTTTGTTGAGGCGCGCGACCTCGGACCGGCGCTGCGCCGCGCTTTTCGATCTGCTTCAAGAGCGCCTCGGCCCGTGTGCGGGTTTGCTGCAGTAACTGCCGAGCCTCCGCGCGCGCCTCCGCCTGTACACCGGCTCGCAGTTCGGTCGCCTGCCGTACACGCTCCTCGTATGCGCTGCGCAAGTCGGCAGCAGCGTCACGGTCGCGCTCGGCTTCCACCTGGGCGCTCCGAGTGGCACGCCGGGCGGACTCAATCTGCTCGAGCAGCTGGCCGGCGTCCTGGTCGCGTTTCGAGAGGGAACCACGCGCCTGTTCAATCAACTCCTGCGGCATTCCAAGCCGCGCCGCGATATGAAATGCGTGGGAGGAGCCCGGCGTGCCTGGCAGGATGTGATAGGTGGGCGAAAGCGTATCGCGGTCAAATTCCACCGAAGCGTTGAGTACGCCGGGAGTGCGATACGCATACTCCTTCAGTTCCCCGTAGTGACTGGTCGCGATAGTGAGCGCTTGCTGCGCCAGCAGAGCGTTCAGGATTGCCCGGGCCAGCGCCGCGCCTTCAGCAGGATCCGTGCCGGCGCCAATCTCATCGAGCAGTACCAGCGAACACGGCTCGATATCGTGCAAGATCGCCGTGATGTTCTTCAGATGTGCGCTGAAGGTGGAGAGGCTCTGCCGCAGGTCCTGCTCATCGCCGATGTCGGCAAAGATGGCGGGAAAAACCGTAGCCTCAGAGCCTGCGCCTGCCGGAATCTGCAGCCCTGCCTGCAGCATCAGTGATAGAAGCCCTACCGTTTTCAGCGCTGCCGTTTTTCCGCCGGTGTTTGGTCCGGTGATCAGCAGCGTTTTGTAACTTTGGCCAAGCTCGATATCGATGGGCGTTACCGGATCGGGCAGCAGCGGATGCCGGGCGCCGATGTACCGCAAGCGCGCCTCCACATTCACAGCAGGTTCGGTAGCATCCATTTCGGCAGCGAGCTGTGCTTTGGCATGTACGAGGTCGAGGTGTCCGGCGATGCTGACAAGGCTAAGGAGCGCTTCCGCCGACGCCGCGACCAGCCTGGTCAGTTCGCGCAGTATCCGTTGTATCTCCTGCTGCTGCTGAGCGCGCATCTGCTTGAGTTCATTGCCGAGGGGCACCGTAGAGCTCGGCTCCACAAACACGGTGGCGCCGCTCTGACTGACGTCGTGGGCTATTCCACCAAACGCCTTGACATACTCACTCTTTACCGGAATGCAGTATCGCTCCTCGCGAACGGTAACCACAAACTCCTGTATCCAGGCGCTGTTTCGGCTGGACGCCAGGATTTCGTTGAGTTTGTTGTTGAGGCGATGGGTAACGATGCCGATCTCGGTGCGAAGCCGGCGCAGCTCCGGCGAGGCGGTGTCTTTCACCTCGCCTTCGGTAGAGATGCTCTCTTCGATCCGCTGTTCCAGAATCGGCAGCAGCGGCAGTCGCGCCGCCAATGCGGCGAGAACGGGCGCCACACCGGCACGTGCATGGAGATACGCCCGGAGCTGGCGGCCCGCGGCCACGGTGCGCATCACGGCGAGGAGTTCAACAGGCGTCAACTGCTGTTCCAGTTCCGCTCCTCGAATGGAAGGGCCAACGTCGCTAATGCCGGCAAGAGGAAAGGCTCCGGCGGCGCCGATGATTGTGCGGGCTTCCGCGGTTTCACGCAGCCGTTCCGCTACGGTTTCGGGCCACGGCGATGGCGCCAGCGCGGCGGCGAACTGGCGGCCCTGTGGCGTTGCCGTGCAGCGTTCCAGGCGTTCAAGGACCTGTGGGTACTGCAGGACAGACAGTGTGTGGGCGTCCACTACGCCCCTGCATCTTCCGTACTGCGGACGAGGCGGTTCCAGGTTGCGCGCAGTTCTTGCTGGAGCGCACGATCGGCCAGCGGTCCGGAAATCGACGCGTGCCTCAATCCGTCGGTGGCGGGGAAACCGCCGCCCGGCAGGGCGTCACCCTGAACAAAATGAAGCGCCACACCGGCTCTGGACTTCTGGGTTGGATTGGCGCCCGTACAATGAGGCGTGCCGTAGCAGAAGAAGACGGCGCCTCCGGCCTCAAGTTCCACCGTTACGGCTTCGCTCTCTTCCGGAAAACATCGAATATGGTGGTCGCTGAAAGGATCCCGCTCGTGGTTGAGCTGGTCGCGCTGCCTTCGTGGGACGACCCGGAGCGTACCGTTTTCCGTAGTGGCGTCGTCTATTGCGATCCACATCGCCGTTCCCATCGTGGGATCTGAGATGTGAAAGTAGGCGTTGTCCTGATGCCAGGCCGTTCCGGCGCCAGTGTGCGGTGGCTTGAGGAAGACCTGATCGAGGTGCAGCATGCTGCCGACGCCGATGAGGGCGTCGACAGCCGCCACCACGCTGGGCAGGTGCGGCACACATCGGAATGCCTCGCTGTGTGGCGAGAGCGGGCAGAGCTGGAGGTTGAATTGAGTACGCGACGTCGTGCGGGCGTCGCCATCTGTAGCAACATTACGGAGGCGGCCGCTTGCCTGCAGGTGTTGAATCTCGTTGCGCATGGTTCGCGTTTCCGCAGCGTTGAAGAGCGCTGGAACGCACGTCCAGCCTTCGCTCCGGAACTGCTTGATCTGATCTGGTGTCATCTGCATGGCGGTCGAAGGTGGTAAAGGTATAATGTGCGCAAGGTTGCCGGCTCAGGACTTCAGTTTGCAATGAGTATATCCGCTTCCAACAGCGCGCCGCCAAGCCCGTCGCGCCATGGCCGACGTTTGGCACGGAAAGCTGCGATCGGCCTGGTCGTATTCCTTGTCCCGGCGAGCCTTTTTCTCTGGTACATCGGTGTTTTCGGCGGGAACGTGCGCGTGGTGGTGCCTGGCGTTGCATATCGCAGCGCGGAACTCACCGGTTCCAACCTTGGCACGGTGCTGAAGCAGGACGGTATCCGTACCGTTATCAATCTGCGTGGCGGCTCAATGAAGAACGCCTGGTACCGGTCGGAGTTGGCGGAGTGTGCCGCGCACCACGTTCGCCACGTGGATGTACCGATGAGCGCTCTACGCTATCCATCGCCCGCTGCGCTCGACGGCCTTCTTGCCGCTTTTGATAAGGGGCCATATCCGGTGCTGTTTCACTGTGCCGGCGGCGCCGATCGCTCCGGTTTGGCCGGTACGCTGTTCCTGGATGTATACCGGCACGTGCCGCTGGATGCCGCTGAGAACCGGCAGCTTACATGGCGGTATGGTCACATGGCGTTCACCGAGACGCACTTTATGAACGATTTTTTTACTCTCTACCGTAACACCGGCGCCGGTATGCCACTGCGTACGTGGATTGTACAGAAGTATCCGGCGCTCTACGCGGCGCTGCCGTCACGCGACCGGGGCGCCGGCTTCGACCTGACACCTACAGCGCCGGCAAAGGTTGGCGGAACCTGATCCCGGCTCACTGAGGAGGCGAGGCATTCATGCGGTACGATTGTCGTTCCATTGGATTGCCGACGATTGCCTGTCTCACCACCCTCATGGCTTTGTCGATGGCTACGGGTGGCAAGCCGGTCGTCGCGCAAACAGCTCCGATGCGGAGCGCTACGGGCCGCTTCATCTCGGCGCAAGGTGTCGCGGCGCAGGTCGGCAGCTTCCCTTGTAATCTGGCGCTGAGTCCACGAGGAAACTGGATTGCTGTGACCACATCCGGCTCACGCGAGGTACTGACCCTCGTGAGCTCGGTTGATGACCATGTAACCGCTCGAATACCGTTCAACAGCCACCCAAAGGGTGGTTCGCGGGCGGCACTGTACTACGGACTGGCATTCTCGAGGCGCGCGGGTGAAACCCGGCTGTACGTTTCGCGCGGGCCAGAAGACCTCGTTTCGGTTTACCGCGTCACCGGAACGGGTGGTCTTCAGCGGGACGGCGATCCGCTGCACGACCCCTCGCACTGGCCCGGCGGCCTCGGTACGGGCGGCGGACCGAACTTTTTGGCCGGCATTGCCGTAAACAGCACGGGTACCGTTCTTTACACCACGCGCAACGAATCGAGTAGCTGGACGGATGAACACGGCTCCGTCGGCGTTCTTAGCACGCGTACGGGCAAAGTGCTTGCGCAGGTGACAACGCCGGGGTTTCCGTACGCTATTGCCGCGGTTACCGCGGGCCCGCTGGCTGATAAGCGCCTCTACGTTGCCAGCGAACGCGATGGCGTGGTGTCGGATATCGATGTCACCAACCCAGCGGCTCCGGTGGTTTTGCGTAACATTCCAACCGGCACGCAGCCGGAAGCATTACTGCTGAATCACTCGCAGACGCGGCTCTTTGTGGCGAATGCCGGCAGCGACACCGTGACTGCGCTTAACCCCGCCACGGATGCCGTGGAGGGCGCCATCCTGATGCGCCCAAGCTCAGTGCGCGGCCTGCCGGGCTGCACGCCGACCGGCCTTGCATTGAGCCCGGACGACTCCACGCTCTATGTTGCGCTCGCCGATATGAACGCGATCGCAGTGGTCCGGTTCGCCAACGGAGGGCATCGATTCCTTGGTTACATTCCCACCGGCTGGTATCCCACCGCGGTTGGAGTGAGCAGCGATGGCGAACGATTGTTCGTCACCAACGCCAAGGGCATTCGCAGTCCGTCACCCAATGCTCGGCAATTGGGTCCCGGCGGACGGTGGGGCACCTACATCCTCGATATCCTGGAAGGCAGCCTCTCCATGATGTCGGTGCCGCGAGATGCCGACATGCCGGCCCTCACAGCGCAGTCGGTACATAACGCCACGGTAGCCAACGTAGGTAAATGGGTTAGTGCAGGCGGTACCGCCGGCGGTGTGCCGCCCACAGGGATCCGGCACGTGATCTACATCATCAAGGAGAACAGGACCTACGACCAGGTACTTGGTGACGACCCACGGGGCAACGGCGACCCGAGCCTGACCCTTTTCGGCAAGAAAACCACGCCGAATCAACACGCGTTGGCAGACAGGTTCGTGCTACTTGATAACTTCTACTGCGCCGGAGAGGTATCCGCTGACGGCTGGCTGTGGTGCGTTGGCGGCATGTCCAACGCCTATTCAGCCCGCAACGTACCATTCAATTACAGCGGCCGCGGACGCGACTACGACTTCGAAGGCGCCGTCAATGGCGTGCCGGTTGACATGCTGGGTGAACCGGATGTGGCGGAGCCTTATGGCGGCTACATTTGGGATGCCTGCCTGCGGCAAGGCGTAAGCTACCGCACATACGGGATTTACGAAGCCTATGGTTCGGTTGGCGCCGGAGGCAAGCTGCTCACGAAGCCGAACGAGCCGACCAAGCAGGCGCTTACGGGTATTCACACCGATCCCGACTTTATGCGGTTCGCCACCCGTTATGCCGACAGTGACGCATGGCGCATCGACCGGGCCGCGGCTCCAAAGCAATTGCTGGCGTTTGGTCGGAATCATGCTCCAGATCGCTTCAGCGAGTGGAAGCGCGAATTCGACGGGTATGTGAAGAACCACGATCTGCCGCAGTTTGAGATGGTGCGGTTTATGCGGGATCACACAGCCGGCACTACACCCGGCCTCCAAACACCCACCGCGATGGTGGCGGACAACGACTACGCGGTGGGAGAGCTTGTTGACGCCGTTTCCCACAGCCCGTACTGGGCCAGTACCGCCATCTTTGTGGTTGAGGACGATGCTCAGGATGGCGAAGACCATGTGGACTGCCATCGCTCCACCTGTTACGTCATCAGTCCCTGGGTAAAGCCGGGGCTGGTGGACCACAGGTTTTCCAACACCGACTCGGTTTTGCACACTATGGAGGCGCTGCTGAAACTGAAGCCGATGTGCCAGTTCGACGCGGAGTCCAGGCCGCTGCAGGTATTCGGCAGCACGGCGGCGAATATCACACCGTACGACGCGATTCTGCCGTCGCGGGCCGTCATCGCACAGTTCAACACGCATACTTCGTACCGCTGGCGTGACTCCGAGAAGATGAACTTCTCGGTGGCCGATGCGGCGCCCGAGGCTGCGCTGAACAGCATCGTGTGGCACTCTGTAAAGGGAGCCGTGGTACCCGATCCGGCCACGCGTCGCAGCCTGAAGGGTGTGAGCCGATGAACCGTAACCGGGGCGGGTGCATCCAAACCTGTACCCGGCGCGTGCTGCCACGGGGCGACAAACACGGTATTCGCGCAGCGTTAACGGCCGGACGGGGTGTTGACACCTCATCGTAAACCTGTTACAATGCCCATGCCAGTATCTGTCGGGAACGACGTCGCGCCACGCAATCTGCCACTTACGATGCGTCAAATAGAGTGCTCAGAGTTCGGTTGCGTTGCGTCGTCGCTCATCTGGTCCTTCAAGCTCTCGCGCCGCAGCAGCCAACATTCCGTCGCTCGATAGGGGAACAGTGAAGCATGGCCGGTGGATCGTACGTAGGGCTTGATATCGGCACCAGCCTGATGAAGGTTACAGAGTGCCGCAGGGGCTCCGGTGGCAGCATTGAAGTTACTGCGATTGGCTACGCCCCAACCCCGACCGACGCGTATGAGAACAGCATCATCGTGGACGCGGCGGCGTTGGGCAAGGCCGTCAAGGATCTGATGAAGCAGGCTGGTGTGAGCTCCAAGGCAGTTGTCAGTTCGGTAGCCGGGCAATCTGCGGTTGTGGTGCGGGTTATAGAAGTACCGCAGATGTCTGACAACGAACTGGCCGAAGCGATGAAGTGGGAGGTGGAGCGCCACGTGCCCTTCGCGGTAAGCGAAGTTGTGATGGACTTCAAGCCCATCGATCGGGGCATGGCTACTTCCGACGGTCAGCAGATGGAAGTGCTGATGGCGGTTGCCCAGCAGGAGCTGATCGATCGGCATGTTGAGGTGCTGTTTGCGGCCGGCTGCAAGCCGGTGGCGATCGACGTGGAGCCGCTCGCCGTTGGACGCTCACTGCTGGATCTCGGCATTACCAGCACCACCCCCGGATATGCCGTAGCCGTTATCAATATCGGCGCTTCAAACACAGATATCTCCATATACCGCGATAAGCTGCTCGCGTTTCCGCGATCGCTTCCGCTTGCAGGTAACCAGTTGACGCAGGCAATCGCCTCCGCGATGGGCCTCTCGTTTGAAGATGCCGAGCGTCAGAAGTGTGATGTGGGTGAAGTAATACTCGATCAGTTATCGCCCGGAGGCTGGCAGCCCCCGGCGACCTCTCCGACCGGCGGCGGCTTCGTGGACTTTTCGATACCCGCCTCACCGGGCGCGTCGGAACCCGCAGCAGCTCCGGCTCCAAGTTCTTCACCATCGGGCCGGATGCCATTCGATTTCTCATCACCGGGCGAGGCTGCGCCGCCGGCGCAGGCCGACCTCACCGGCGGACTGCCGGGCGCTGCGGCTCTGCCTGAGCCGACGGGCTCCGAGGTTAGCGCGCCGGTCAGCGGCAGCGATACCGCCGAACCGGACGCCACGCCCGAGGCGCCACTGCCCGCCGCATTGACCCATGCGGAAGGCAACGCGATTCGCATCCAGGTGTTCAACGCAATGGCGCCGGTGCTAACCGAGATGGCCCAGGAAATCCGCCGTTCTCTGGATTACTATCGCGGCAAGTCGTCCGATGCTCGGGTTGACGAGATCCTGATTACCGGCGGTGGTTCGCAACTCAAGAATCTCGCTCCGTTTCTCGAGCAGGAGCTCGGCGTTCCGGCCAAAGTCGCCAATCCGCTTGCTGGCGTTACGGTCACGGCAAAGAACTACTCGCCCGACCACATGGCCCGAATGGCGCAGATATTTCCGGTTAGCGTGGGTTTGGGTGTCGTGGAGTTGGTCGCTCCAGCCAAAGCCGCCACTCGACCGAAAAAGCCGCCGAAAGCACCTAAAGTAAAGGCTGGACAGGCAGAGGCTTAGTCGCGAATCCCGGACCTGGCGACCGTCGGAGAAACTCACTATGTTACGCGTAAATCTGCTGCCACCCTATATCTACGACAAGCAAAAGAAGGGCAAGGTGGCTGTCGTCTGGGGCGTCGCGCTGGCGCTGCTGGTGGTTGGCTTTGTGCTGTGGCTGAGTTCCGTCCAGGCTGCCCTGAACTCCGCAACGGATGAAGACAACACCGCGAAGAACTACCAGAACACCTACAATGACCTGAATACCCAGATTGCGGCCGTCCAGACCGCAATCGCGGCGACGCAGGCACGTCAGACGTTTGTGGCAAATGCAGCTACGTACAACGAGGCATGGCCGGACTTGTTCAGCCACGTTCGCGACCTGATCAGCAGCAACGTTGTGCTCTATCAGATGCAGTTGGCGGGTGATCGGCAGACCATTACCTTCTCCGGGTTCGCACCGTCCGAAAAGGCGCTGGTGCAGTGGTGGCAGCAGCTGCGGACGCATACCGATGTGATCCAGCAGGTATCGCTTTCCCTACCGCCGCATCCATTTGTGCCAAACGGCGGAGTCGCCGGTAACAACGCGCCGCTTGGCGCGCAGGGCGGCGCCCCTCCCGGTTTTACCATCCAGCAAAAGATGCAGGCGATGAGCGGCGCTGCCGGCAGCCTCATGGGCGGTGGCCCAACACAAGCCCGCGGCACCGCCGGAGGTGGATCCCAGGCCAGCGCCAACACGGCCGTGCTCGATGGCCGGTCCGGCCTCAACTTTACCGGCGACATCGTTCTCGTGAAGCCATTTGTTGGCGGCGCGTCGGCGCCAACGTGGCCGCCCAGCGGCGGTGGGGGCGGCGGCGGAGCCGGTGGCGGCGCGTTTGGTGGGGGCAAGGGCGCAGGACCGTCGGCCGGTATGATGGGCCTTGGCGGCAGCGGCACCACCAGCAGCAGCAGCGCCGGCGCACAGTAGGAGCAACCGAACAATTGGGAAAATCAATATCCAGGCTGGAACTGCTCCACATCAACCTCATTGGCGCGGGTGCAGCCCTCCTGCTCACCCTGATCCTCTTCTTCGCTCTCATCCGTCCTAAACAGGAGGCAACCACGGCCATGCGGGCCGATGTGGCCAGCGTTGAGGGCTCGGGTGGAACGGCGGCTGCCGTGCAGAGCAAGCAGTCTGACCTTGCCAACACCAAGAAGCAGGCTGTTCAAACGAACGCAGACTGGCAAGTGAGTTCACGGCTGCTGATGCCGGGTGTGCCCTACGGCACCACAGATCAGATTCTGGCCACCTATGAAAACTGGCTGATCAAGGTCCCGGCACAGTGGGGTACGTGGCTCACATCGTGGTACGATGCTCAACGCGCGGATGGAATCACACGAAACCCGGGCGTGGAGTTCGCGATCCCATCGTACTCAACCGATCCCAACACGCTGGCGACGCTCACGGATCTCACCTTTCCACCCGGTGGAAAGGGCTGGAACGTATCACTCACGGCCAAGACATTCGACGACGCCATGCGCCACCTGATGCGATTCAACGGTATGCGCCGGCATGGTATGCCGGTGATCGATAATGTATCGCTTACGGGCCAGAGCCCCAACCTGCAGCTCAGCTATACGCTGAACATCTACGTTATTCCCGGCTCCGTACCGCCGGCTCCGGATCCCATGCTGGGCGGCGCGCTAGCATCGTCGAGCGGAGGTGGTGGCGGCGCACCGGGTCCCGGCGGCTCGCCATTCGGCAACGGCGGACCACCCGGACCGGGCGGCCAGCCACTAAGTGGCTTCGGTGGGCCAGGCGGCCGCGGCAAAAACAGTTCTGCCGGCATGATGAAGTAGTAGCGATTTCACAACCGCCCGGCGGCAATACCAGGAATCCAGCTTTATGAGCAAATTGAACCAACTGTTTTGGCCCGCGTTGTGCCTGGCAGCAACTGCCCTCGTTGCCGGCTGCCGCGGCGGCGCCGGCCAGGATGGCATCACCGAACCGACGAGTGCACCGATTTCCGTGGGTCAGCAGATTCCGCCTCACGGTAATAAGGCCAAAAAGGGCGGTCAGCCAGGGACCTCAAAGCACGGCGCGCAAAAGCCCACCGGCGCCGTGCCGGGCTCGAAACACAAGCCGGCTCCCAAGGGTCAGCCCGGTCTGCCGCCGGGCAAGCATTTGCCAGTGGCGGGCGGGGCGACGGGTGGAGCGCCGACCGCGCATAAGCCGGTGGTGACTGCCCTCGCAATTCCGCATCGCTCCGATCCATTCAGCGTTCCATGGCGCAAACCACCGCCGCCGCCTTACGTGTTTACGCAGGTTGCGCCTCTGCAGCTTGCTAACGTTCAGGTACCACCCCCGGCGCCGGTAAACGCCACGGTACGCGAAGAGCCAAGCCGCCGGGTCTCTGGTATCATGACGGGCGATGGCGTGTACGCGATCCTGGAAGACGCCAGCGGCAATGTAGAGATCGTTCAGCCAGGATCGGTAACCAGTGACCAGTATCGAGTCGTCTCAATAAATAAGGATTCAGTCAAGCTGGAGCGAAAGGTTGCGGGTATCACCTACGTCCAGGTGGTGCCACTCAGCGATACCAGCCTTGGCCCGACTAGTGGAACCGGTAGCCTCGGCGGTCGGCCCGGCCTCGGCGGCGGACGGCCCGGCAATCTGCCGGCAGCAGGTGGCGGGGGCGGCGCTGGCTAGTAGCCGGCGCGTGCTACGGGGATTTGTGGAAGAGAAGAAACGTAAGGTAGTAAATGCGGTGTCTACAGCGCCGCGCAGGATCAGGGAGAAATCAATGAGCAAGTGGCGAGTTTTCGGTATCGGCCTGGCCTCGGCCGGGCTGGCGCTGGCGGCCATGGCGGCGCTGCCCACAGCGGCGATAGCCCAGGATAACGGTGGACAGAGCGATTCCGCCGTAGCCAATCAAAAGGTGAACCTGGATGTGGAGAGCGCACAGCTTTACTACGCCCTCGAGCTTCTTTTCAAGCAGCTGAAGGGCGACGTAAGCTACGTTATCGACCCGTCGCTGAAGACGATTCCCGTGAGTGCGCACCTGCACCAAAAGCCGTTCCAGGTAGTACTGGAAACGCTGCTGCAGCAGAGTGGCGCACCGCTAACCATCAGCGTGCAGAACGGTATCTACAGCATCGTGCCGAAGCGTCAGGACCAGACGGCAACGCCGACCGGCACGAGCACGGACAATACCCAAACCGCACAGGAGCAGCCACGGTTTATCAAAATACCGGGCACCTCGCTGAACTTCAACTCCATCGACATCGTGCAGGCTCTGGGTGGCCGCATCATCATGTCTACGCCTGAGGCCAACAGCTTCGGCAGTGGTGGCATGGGCGGTGGCGGCATGGGCGGCATGGGTGGCATGGGTGGTGGTATGGGTGGCATGGGTGGTATGGGCGGTATGGGTGGTATGGGCGGCATGGGCGGTGGTATGGGTGGTATGGGCGGCGGCGGCTTTGGTGGCGGCATGGGCGGAGGCGGCTTCGGCGGAGGCGGCTTCGGTGGCGGCGGCGGCTTCGGCGGCGGCGGTCGCTAACATAGCGCCATCTGGCTTGGCAGTGTCTGCGACCGGCGGCAACACCACCGGTCGCAGACACCTGCGCGTTCCATGCGCCGGCAACAGCACTCATACTGCACCGTTGCTGGCCGCAGTAGCGCCTCGCGAATTGTGAAGTTGGAAGAAGGACTCTGCGCGAACCACGCAGAAGAGGTAGGCTGAGCCGCGGCAGCAAGCCGCGTATACGGCCACAGGGCATCGGCAACAGGTCTGACCTCTGCGCCGTCAGACATCTAAAGGGGGCTTCGCAACATGGGCTTGCACCGGCATTTGAGGCTTGCAGCAGGGTGTTGTTTCGTCGCGGCGATATTTGCATCGCTGCTTGGAGCGGCACAGCGGCCAGCCGAGGCCAGGGCGTTGCTGCCCGGGCAATCGGGGAATGCGCTGTTCAATACTCCGGTGGATGTTGAGCTGTCGAACGCGCCGTTGAACGTCGCGACGAAGCTCATCATGCAGAAGACCGGAATCAGCATCGTCTTCATTCATTCCGACACACCATACGGCAACGTTACGCTGTCGGTGAAGAACCAGCCGGCGCGCGATGTCTTGAAGCTGATGGCCAAGTCGGCTGGAGCCGATATGTGGGAGGCCAACGGCGTCTTCTTTATCGGACCAAAAGGCAGCGCTCCGAGGCAGGCGCCGCAGGAGCCTGATTCGGCGCCCGGACTCTCGCCCGAGAACCCGAACCCGCCCGGTCCGGTGCGCTACGAGAAGATTCAGTTGATGTACAACGACCCGCGTGACATTCTTCACCGGCTCGGAGTTCTCAGCGGCCCGATTCAGACCATTGAAGATCAACTTACGGCAAACGTGCTGCGGACGATGCTGCGCCAGGAGGATCCATACTCGTCAACCGGCACGATCAGCAGCCCGGCCACGTTCCTGCCGAACGGCGCCATTACGACGGCGCCGCCGCCCCAGGCTGCACCCTCCGTACCGACGGGTACGGCTGCAGGCAGCGTTCTGCCGCAGGCGCAGACCGGTGAAGGCGCATCGGCGGGCCCATCCGGTGTGCTGCCAAGCGGCGTTGGCGTAGGGTCGGATCAAGGCGCCGGTCGCGACCTCCAGAATCCGGACGAGTTTGGCCGCGGTCAGTTTGGCCGCGGCGGCGGCGGCGGTCTCGGCGGTGGCGGGTTCGGCGGAGGGCAAGGCGGCGGCGGCTTCGGCGGCGGGCTGGGTGGACAGGGCGGTGGCGCAGGCGGCTTCGGCGGCGCCGGTGGCGGCGGTCAGGGTCCGGGAGCAGGCGCAGCCGCGGGATTATTGCCGCCAGGCATTACCGCGAACGACCTCTATGCGTTTGATGCAGATAACAGCATCATCGTCCGCTATACCAACGCTGCGGCCCTTCGACAGCTCCGCGAAGTGATTCGCCTGCTGGACGTCAAGCCCAAACAGATTATGATCCGGGCGCAATTCGTCACGGTGACCCAGAATGATATCGACACGTTCGGTATCAACTGGAGCTTCCAGAAGGTTAACCTGGTCGGCGCAGTCAGCACGGGCTTTTCAGCAAGCAGCACGGCGTACATTCAATTCGCTACCGGAAACCTTCAAACGTCGCTCAGCTGGATCCTCACCACGGGCCGAGGTAAGTTGGTAGCCTCGCCGATGGCGACCACCCTGAACAACGTTGCCGTGCAGTTCGTAACCACCGAAGTGGTGCCAATCTTCCTGTCGCAGCCGGTATCGGTCGGAAATGGGACGGTCATCCTGACCTCAACCGTTACGCCGTTCCCGGTTACAACGGGCCTCGCAATGCTGCCGCGGATCAATGGTGATGACTCGATCACGCTGTTTGGTACGGCATTTGTCAGCAGCATTCTGGGAACGGAGACCGGGCCGAACGGTGAAAGCTTCCCGCTGGTCTCCGTAGAAGCGGCTCCGGTGCGCAGGATTATTCGCAGTGGCGATACGATGGTAATTGCCGGCTTGCTGCAGAAGCAGGACCTGGTCTCCAGCAACAGGGTGCCTCTGCTCGGCGATCTGCCTCTTATCGGCAGTCTGTTCCGCTCCCGAGGCGTAACCACCAACGACTCCGAACTGTTGGTGTTCATCACGCCAAGTATCATTCCGGAGCGGCCGCCGCTAAATGGCGTCGCCGGTGGTTTGAGCGGAGCCGGCGGCCTGTCACCGGAATCAGGTCCGGGCGGCGGCGGAGGCGGCATTATTCCGTAACGTCGGCTTTCTCTGTTCGGGTTTACTCGGCGCTCAGCGAACGGTACTGCGACACGCAGCCGAGCGCTGAGCGCCGTTTTCGCCACATGAACCAGTGCAGCAACATCGCCATCATCGGATTCATGGGCGCCGGGAAATCTACGGTCGGTCGACTTTGCGCCTCGATGCTCGGGATGGAGTTTGTGGATATCGACGAGGTTGTTCAGCGCTCCACCGGCCATCGAATCGCCGAGGTATTCGCTGAATGCGGTGAGGGCGAATTTCGCCGGCTGGAGGCTGCCGCTCTCCGCGAAGTCGCGTCGTCCAGCGGGGCGGTCATCGCGACGGGTGGTGGAGCGATATTGAACCCCGATACGCGTGCCACGCTGTGCGCCAGGTGCTTTTGCGTTTGGCTGCGCGTCTCAGTTGCAGAATCGTCGCGACGGCTCGCGGGTGTATCGGCCGACCGTCCACTTTGGTCCAGCGTGCGGGCCGAGTCGGAGGCTCGCCTCGCGGCGCGGGAGCCGCTCTACCGTCTCTGTGCTCATGCCACGGTCAGTACCGACGGGCTCAGTGCGGAGAACGTGGCGCTCGCCGTAGTGCAGCTATGGTCAAAAGGCTGTGGAGACGCCGGGAGCTCGGCGAAGGCGTGATGGCAAGCGCTCCAGTTACCAGTGAGGTGACGGTGCCGCTTGGCCAGCGGAGTTACCCGGTAGTCATCGGTTGCGGACTGATCGCTCCCGGTGCGACAATCGAACGTATCGCGGCGCAGATAGCAGATGGCAAGGTGGCCGTAGTTGCGCAAGCGCCGGTAATCCGGCGCTGGGCGCCGCTGTTCATGCGCTCACTGCACGATGCCGGTGTTCGCTCTGAGCTCATCTGCATTCCGAACGGTGAAGGCGCCAAGTCGCCGGCCAACGTCACACGGCTGTGTCGCCAGTTTGTGGCTCATGGGCTGGACAGGCGCTCAACCGTAATTGCTCTAGGCGGTGGTGTGACGGGCGATCTCGCGGGCTTTGCCGCGGCATCGTATCTGCGTGGAATCCAGTTTATGCAGGCGCCGACCACGCTTCTGGCGCAAGTAGATGCGGCAATCGGCGGCAAAACCGGCATCAACCTTCCGGAAGGTAAAAACCTGATTGGAGCAATCTGGCAGCCCACGCTGGTTGTGTCGGATGTGGATACTCTCGCGACGCTCCCACGCCGTGAGGTTCGGAGTGCGCTGGCCGAGGTGATCAAGTACGGCGTGATAGCCGACGCGGATCTTTTCCGTTACGTGCGGAACAACATGGATGCGCTGCTCCTTCGCGACCCTGCAGCGCTTACTGAAGTCGTGACGCGCTCGTGCCGCATCAAGTCCGGAGTGGTTGCCGAGGATGAAACCGAACAGGGACGCCGCGCGGTATTGAACTTTGGGCATACAGTGGCCCACGCACTGGAGAGCGTCACGCGGTACCGCATCTACCGGCATGGCGAAGCCGTGTCGATTGGTATGGTGGCTGCAGCAGCCATCGGCGTGGAGCTGGGCATCACCGCCGCAACCGACGCCGAGGCGCTGGACGCTTGCCTGCTGCAGGCCGGCCTACCTGTGACGATGCCGCAACTGCCGGTGGACGAGTTGTTGGAGGCCTGCTTCCGTGATAAGAAAACCGTGGATCGGCGGCTGAGGTTTGTACTGGCGCCAAGTATCGGCAAATGCTCCGTGGTGGCTGGAGTGCCGGTAGCCGCAGTGCGAAGCGCAATCACTCTGCTTCAGCGACCACCCTACGGTGCGCTGCGATGAACGGCAACGTGGCGGGCGCATCGCGTAAGGAGCCCGGGCCGTCGACGGCGCGCCTGGTGCTTGCCACCGGGTGGATCCTGCTTTTGGGTGGCCGGTGGTGCCTCGCGCCGGCGCTTCTGGGTTCGCGCCTGCTTAATGCGGTTGAACTGCGGAAGCTGGATGATGGAGTACTGTTAATGGCGTATCTGGCGCTGCTGCTGGCCACCGTGATCGTGCTTGCGTTGAGTTGGCTGCGACGCCGGGAACTACCACAGGAGCGCGCGACGGGCAGCCATGATTAACGAAGTGGCGAACGGCAGATATGAAGCGGTTGAAAAACTGGGTGAAGGAGCGATCTTCGCGGCCTACCGGGCTCGCGACCGGCAGCGCAATCGCGCCGTGACGCTTCGCGTGGTGCGCGGCGAGCTTCAGCCCGACACGGCGTTCATCGATGCTCTCAGGCAGCAGTGCAGTGTCGAGCAGACTCTCAACCATCCCGGCATCATCCACACCGAGGAAGTCGGCCAGCATAACGGATCCACATACCTGGTTTCGGAGTTCGTGCGCGGTCTCGACTTACGGGAGCGGATTCGCCGGATAGCGCCGTTCACACTCTCGGTGGCTGTGGAGTTTGCGTGCGCGCTCGGCGAAGCCCTGCATTACGCGCATAATTCCGGCTATGCACACGGCGACTTGCGGCCGGAGAACATCATCGCCACACCGGAAGGTGCATTGCGGGTTGCAAACTTTTCCGTTTATCGCGCCAGCCTTGCCAGTCCATCTGCGTCCGAACATATAGCGGCGGTGGCAGCACCGTATCGGGCGCCGGAATTCACACCGGGAAGTTTGCCAACCCCTGCCGGCGACATCTACGCGGTTGGCGCCATCGTCTACGAAATGCTGACCGGCGCGCCACCGTACGCGGCCGATAGTACCGAGGCGATGGCGGCGATGCATGCCGGCGCAAACATCCCACGCTTGCGCGCTGCAAATCCCGGTGTACCGCGCGCCGTGGAAGGCATTGTTACCAAGTGTCTCCAAAAGGATTTTACACGCAGGTATGCATCGGCGGCAGAGCTTTTGGCAGACTTGAAGATGGTGCGCGACGCCCTGCGGTTCGGCAAGTCGCTTTCGTGGTCACCGTTAGAGCTGCCGCCAACCGTGCCGCCCGGATCAGCGGCCGCAGTACCGACTGAGCCGGCCGCGCGCACGGAACGCGCCAGTCCGCCGCCGCCGTCGCGTTCAGCCGCCGCCAGGACCACCATGAAGAAGCAAAGTCGTTTCGGTCTCCTTGTATCGGCGCTGCAGATTACGCTCCTCGTTGCGATCGTCCTGGGCGGCCTCGGCGTTGTGGGTATCTGGTTCTACAAGTGGGGTATCCCCAAGGACGTAGGGGTGCCCGATGTGGTTGGCACGCCTATTGATCAGGCCGCTGCCACCCTCCAGCGCCTTGGCCTCAAGGTGATCGAACATCCGGAATACAGTAACCAGCCAAAGAACCTGGTTTACAAGGTGGATGAACCGCCCGGGACGCAGCTCAAGACGGAGCACGCCATCAACGTTTGGTACAGCAAGGGGCCAATGTACATAACGGCGCCGTCGGTCCTCAACATGGATCAGCAAGACGCCCTGCAGGCGGTCAAGGATGCTGGGTTGACGTTAGGCGCGATCACTACAGCAGACAGTGATACGGCGCCACCAGGCACGGTGGTCAGTCAAAGCGTATCGCCCGGTCGGAAGGTGTTCCACGATTCACCCATCAGCCTCGTGGTCAGCGATGGTCCGTCGGCGGGCAGCAGCTCGAGCGCCTCCGGCAATGCTCCGGCATCCGGCGCCGGCGACCAGGCCGACGCCGGTGGCGGAAACAGTGCTGTTCCGCCGACACCTCCGGACAGCGTGGCGAATGGCGCGCAGCCCGACGATCTCACGGTGCCGCACACGTTTGACCGCACCGTGGATATACCCATGGATGGCCGCGGGACACGGACGGTGCGGATCACCTACAGCGACGCGGTCACACCTACTCCGGTGGAGTTGATCAACGAGCCGCACACCGAAGGAGACAAGATCCACCTTAACTTTCCATACTACGGCCGTAAGGTAACACTCAGCATCTATTACGACGGGCGCCGCGTATGGCGCAAACGGTTCGACCCGAAGGCTACGGACAACCAGATCGTCAAATGAGCAGCCCTATTCGCATCGCGCCATCTCTACTCGCGTCGGATTTTGGCCGTTTGGCCGATGCGGCGCGGCAGGCGGAGTCTGCCGGCGCCGAGTATCTCCACTTCGACGTGATGGACGGCCAGTTTGTGCCCAACATCACCATGGGCCCGCAAGCGGTGCGTGCCTTACGCTCGGTCAGTGCTGCCGTGTTCGACGTTCACTTGATGATCGTGCAGCCGGAGCGGTATGTTGCCGAGTTTGCCGCGGCCGGCGCGCAGATTGTAACGGTGCACGCCGAAGCCTGCATTCACCTGCAGCGAACGCTGGCCCAGATTCGTGAGTGCGGGGCGCGCGCGGGCGTTGCGCTGAACCCCGCCACGCCACCATCGGTGCTGGAGTATGTGCTGGACGACATCGATCTGGTGCTGGTGATGACGGTTAATCCTGGATTCGGTGGCGCGAGCTATCTTCCGGAAGCCGCGCGTAAGGCCGCCGTAATCCGGCGGATGCTGGGGAACCGTGCTGCTGAGATCGAGGTGGATGGTGGTATCAGCTGCGAAACTGCCGGAGAAGTGGCTGCCCTGGGCGCACGGGTCCTGGTGGCCGGCACCGCGATCTTCCAAACAGGCGGTACGGTGGAGCGCGCAGTATCCGACTTGCGTGCAGCCGCTGAGGCCGGCATCGCCTGATGGCCGGAGGCACGCTGCTCACACCGAGATCACGTCGGCTGCGTACCATTGGCGCAGTTCTCCTTGGGGCTATCATCGTCCTTGCGGCGATCGGTGCTATCTACGTCGGTCCACTGGTCCACCATGTGCCGGCTGCCGTCCTGGCGTCGCCGGCTGCCCGCAAGAAGAAGCTGCTCGGAGATGTGGCAATCCTGTATTCGTGGTGGGGCCTGGTAACCGGTCTCGTGATTCTTCTGCTGATTGTGGCCTGGCTGGATGTCCGGGAGGTAGCCAGAAGCTACATGGAGCATCGCCAGTCGCTTTGGTCGGAATACAGTCCCACACGACACGATGACGATGCCGGTCCCACCAGTTGATTTGCGATGGATGCGCCGATGTCTGGAGCTGGCTGAGCGTGGCGCCACCAGCCCAAACCCAATGGTGGGATGCGTGGTGGTGCGTGGGGCAGAGAAAGTTGGTGAGGGCTGGCACGAGGCAGCCGGCTTGCCCCATGCCGAAATCAACGCGCTGGAGATGGCCGGCAATGCGGCGCGCGGGGCAACCCTGTATGTGAATCTGGAGCCTTGTTCGCACATCGGCAGAACAGGGCCCTGCGCGGAGGCGGTAGTGCGCGCCGGAGTGACTCGTGTGGTCGCTGCGATGGAGGATCCCAACCCTGTCGTGGCCGGCCGTGGATTCGCAATGCTCCGGGCGGCGGGTATCGATGTGGTTACCGGTGTGCTGGCCGCGGAAGCGGCGCACCTGAATGCCGCGTTTGCTCACTGGCACCGCACGGCAACGACCTACATCACACTGAAAGCGGCGATGAGCCTGGATGGTAAGATTGCAGCCGCCAATGGCGTTTCCCGGTGGATTACCGGCAGCGCGGCAAGACAGAAAGCCCATCGCATGCGCTCACATACCGGCGCCGTCCTGGTGGGAAGTGGGACGTTGCTGCAGGATGACCCGGAGCTGACCGCAAGGCCGCGACGCTACAAGCCGTTACGGCAGCCGCTCCGTGTGGTAGTGGATTCCCGGCTGCGGACGCCCGCGACAAGCCGGGCAGTTCAACGCTGCGCGGCAGATCCGCGGCAGTATCCGATGCTGGTGGTCGGCACGGTCGGTGCGCCGGCTTGCGCCGCGGAAGCGCTGCTGTCGGCAGGCGTCCAGGTGGAACTGCTGGCGGCGGATCGGTCCGGCAGGGTGGACCTCGGCTTGTTGACACGTCTTCTTGCGGATCGCGGCATTCAAAGCGTGCTTTGTGAGGGCGGCCCCGAAATTCAAACGGCATTTCTGAACGGCGGATTTGTCAACCGGCTGGCGCTCTTCGTAGCTCCCGTAGTACTGGGCGGCGACGCATCCGTCATCCAGGGGTATGCTCCAGTAGATCCTGCGTCGGGCCGGCGTTTCTTGAAACCGACGGTGCGTCGCTTCGGCGCCGACCTGCTGATCGAGACGGCGCCCACACCCGGAGACGGTGGATAAGCGAAACCATGTTCACCGGCATTGTTGAGGAGTGCGGCACGTTTGTATCGCGCGACATGCCCGGTGACAGCGGCGGCTTGACCATCGGCGCCTCGGCCCAGCTTGCAAGCGCCGCTATCGGAGAAAGCATCGCGGTCAACGGCTGCTGCCTTACCGTGGTGCGTTCCGGCCCAAACTGGCTGGAGTTTGACGTTATGGCGCAAACCCTGTCGCTCACCAACCTTGGCGATCTGGCTCCCGGCGCGGCGGTAAATCTTGAGCGGGCCGCGATGCTGGGCGATCGGCTTGGTGGTCACCTGCTGCAGGGCCACGTGGATGGTGTCGGCATCATCGTATCGCGCAGTGAAAAGGGAAATGCACTGGTTGTTCAGGTCGCGTTGCCCGCGCCGCTTCCGAGGTACGTTGTGGAACATGGCTCAATCGCTATAAATGGGGTAAGCTTAACGGTGGCAGCCGTGGACGAAACCGCGGTGTCGATCTGGCTCATTCCGCATACGCGAGAGGTTACCAATCTGGGGCAATGCCGGGTTGGCGACCGCGTGAACATTGAATGCGATGTGATCGCGCGGTATGTGGAGCGCCTGATGCGGTTTGATGGTGGCGCGGTGAAGTAGGGGCGGCTTTTTTACCGGCTGCTCGTTTCGCGACCCCAAAGCGATCGTCGCTCGATTGTTGCAGCGGCGGAAATGTGCGATTCCTCCTATTAAACCGTGAGAGGTGAGGATGCGCACGCCACGCCTATTTCGCGCGGCCGGGCTTACCGCCCTGGTCGTGCTCTGTGCACCGGCTCAATCCCAGGTGGTTACGCACGCAGTTTCCGCCGGCACAGGTCAGTCGGCATTCGAGGCGCGCTGGGGCAGCCACGCTGCGCTGTCCATCCGTAGCAACCATCGCAGCCGGCTGATCGTCGGACTGTCGCAGCACGTGTTTCACATCCGGATCGACCCCGACACCGGCGCGCCGCTTATGCCACGCAACGCCCGGGCATTCGTCCGGTTGGCAGCGCCCGCTGTTGGCCCTGCACCGGTCTATACGTGGCGGATACTGCTGACGTGGTCGACCGCCGGCGTCTCAACCGCCTCCAGCCTTGCGCAGCGCACCTTTCAGAGCGCGAGTCCCTTTCGACTTCCTTTCGGGAGCGAGATTCGCGGCGGTACGCTCACGGTCTACGCCAGTACGCAACATGGCGGCGAAACCTGTTGGGGAGAAGCGAGGGCGAAGGTCGTGGCGGATAACCCGGACCAGGACCAGGTGCTCAAGGCATATCCCGCCTCACGGCTCGGACTTATCGCTTCCAAGATTGGCGAAGCAGAAAGCGGCCTGCATCAGTTTACGCCGGCCGGTCTCCCGCTGGTGTCTGCCACATTCGACGTTGGACTCATGCAGTTGAATGCTCCCACGGGCGGCCTGTCATCTCCGGACCAGGTGTGGGACTGGCGCGCAAACGTTGCCCGCGGCATCAGGATACTGGAGGCAAAGCGGAGCTACACGCAGCTGGCGTCACGTCACGCACCACCGGGATTCCGGTCGGTTCGCCCCGATGCCTCGTCCGAATACTGGCTCAGCATGGTCCGCACCATGTGCGGCCGCGCTCCGGCTGTTGCCGATAGCGTGCCCACGCTCTCCAGCGAACCCGGCTCGGGAATGCTGCCCGGAGAGCCGGATCCGGATCACCTTGATATCAGCCAGGTAGAACGTGAAGAGATCCGGCGGTACAACGGTGGTGACGAATACCGGCTGGAACGGGTTGCCGTTGGCTCGGAAAGTTCGTGGCAGTGGGTGATTGATCCCACGCGAGGCGGCATTGCGCCCGGCCGCGGAGACCCGCACTACGTGGACCATGTGCTTCTGGCACGAAGCGGCTTCCGCTTGATCGCCGGACGCAATATAGCGGCTCGGCGCGGCAGCCATGCCTGACGAGCCGGAGAACTCCACGCCGCTTTCCGCGCTGGAAACCGAATCGCGCAACCGTCGCACGGCCGCGCTGGATGCACTGGAACTTCCAATGCTGGTGCAGGCGCTTCACGCCGAGAACCATCGGGTGGCAGATGCCGTGGATAGGGCTCTTCCCCAGGTGGCGGCGCTGGTTGCAGCTCTGGAGCCTCGCCTCGGCGCCGGCGGCCGGTTGATCTATGCCGGGGCAGGCACGAGCGGTCGGCTTGGAGTGCTGGATGCTTCCGAGTGTCCACCCACGTTTGGGACGCCGCCGGGAATGGTAGCGGGCATCATCGCCGGTGGCGACAGTGCGCTGCGCAACTCAATCGAGGGCGCGGAAGACATGGAATCGCACGGACGGAGAGATCTACTGGAGCTTGGCGTTTGCTCCAGGGACGCAGTTGTGGGTATTGCCGCAAGCGGCAGGACGCCGTGGGTGGGCGGCGTTCTGAAGACGGCTGGTGGGTTTGGCGCGCTCACTGCGCTCATCTGTAACGTTTCTCACCCCGAACTTGCGCCGCTTGCCCAGATCGTAATCTCCGCGGTGACCGGCCCGGAACCACTTACGGGATCGACGCGCATGCTGGCTGGTACGGCCCAGAAGATGATCCTCAACCTGGTGAGCACGGCCGCGATGGTGCGTCAGGGCAAGGTTTACGAGAACCTGATGGTGGACGTGCGCGCCACCAACGCGAAACTGAGGGACCGGGCTGTACGGATCGTAATGGCAGGCGCTCCGGCCGAGCGGGATGAAGCCGAGGCAGCGATTTCGGCCGCAGGCGGCAGCGCCAAGATCGCCATCGTTATGGTGGCGCTGCAGATCGATGCGGCCGATGCGGCAGCGCGACTCGAAGCTGCCGGCGGGTGGGTACGGCGCGCGCTGGAAGCTCGCTGACCGCTCTACTGGGCCGGGAGCGGCACCACGGAGGTCACGTGCGCCTTCAACCGCAGCCCGGCCACGAATGCGGGCAGGCGGTTCTTGAGCACCTGCTGCCAGCCGATGTTACGGTCATCCAGGGAAACCGTGGCGCCGCGCTTCTCGCACCGAAACACGTAGAAGCCGTTGGCGGCCTGCACAATTCCGGATGTTTGCCCGGGTTTCAGCGCAAACACCACCTTCTCGAGCACGGGATCTCCGGTGCCGCGAAGCCACGGCCCGTTGAGGCCGGCTTCGGAGCGCGTCGTGTCTTCATTATGGTCGCGCGCCACATCGGCCATAGCTCTTCCCTGCGTCACCTCGCTCAGCCATCGTGCGATCCGATCGTGCGCCGCCGCGGTCTGGGCGGCGCGCTCGGCAGGCGTGGATGTAGAAGGTATCGCCGCGAAGAGCAGGCGCACTTCTACCCAGTCGTCCACCGATATCGCGTGGCCGTTATGGGCAGCGATACTCTGCTTCAGCAGCCGCTCGCAGCGGATGCGGTAGGCCATATCCTGCAGAAACAGCGGCATCGGTATGTGGTTGCGCCGAACAAGCTCCACGTCACTGGCGGTAATCCCCTGCTGCTGCCGCACGGTGTTCAGCAGCTCATGCGCGCGCTGCTGCATTTCGGCATGCGTCACCTGAATGTGCGCCAGGGCGGCTGCGTCGGCGACCACGCGTGAGTCAATCATGCCCTTCAGTACGCTCTTCCACTGGCTGCTCGAAGCGAAGAGCGCGCTGTACAGAGCCGCCGATGGTACTACAGCGGCGCTGCCGGGTCGACCGGCCATCCAGCGATCCTGCAAGACCCGGCCCAGCACGTCCAGGGCTTTGGGATCGATCTGCACCCAGTTGCGCGCTACCGCGCGTCGGGTGATGTGAAAGCCGTCCACCGTGGCCAGAACGTCCGACCCGCGAAGGGGCGGTGCGGCGGAGGCGGGCAGCAGGGTGGTGCAGGCAAACAAGGCAACCAGCGGCAGGTACAATGTTGCGCGTGCGTGAATAATCAAGAGGCTCTTACTCGTGTTTGTACGGCCAGGCGCCTCCAGTTTACCCAACGCCGGTTTTCACACGAGAAGCGAACGCTGGACACTGCGCCCAGGGAGATGACGACATCGACGGTGAACTGAAAGCCCACACCTACGCGGGACGCCTGTTTGTGGTGGAGGGCATCGACGGATCCGGTAAATCCACACAGTTGGACTTACTGTACAAGTGGCTTTCGAATCAAGGCTACAGCGTCTTCTTCAGCGAGTGGAACTCGTCGGAACTGGTGAAGGATACGACGCGGCGTGGCAAGCGTAAGCGGATGCTGACGCCAACCACCTTCAGCCTGATCCACGCCACCGATTTTGCTGCGCGCTTCGAGAATCGCATCGTCCCACTGCTGAAGGCGGGCGTGATTGTGCTGGCGGATCGTTACTGCTTTACGGCATTCGCACGAGACGCAGCGCGGGGTGTATCCCCCGGATGGGTCCGGCACGTGTACAGCTTTGCCGTGCAGCCCGATATCGTCTTCTATTTCAAGGTTCAGCTGGAAACCGCGATCAGCCGGATCCGCAGCAGCCGGTTTGAACTGAAATACTACGAGGCGGGTCGCGACTTGCACCTTGCGGACGAGGATGACGAAAGTTTCCGCCTCTTTCAGGAGCGTATCCTGGAGCAGTACGAGGCAATGGCGGCTACCTCGAGGTTCACCTGCATCACCGCCGAGCTGCCGATTGAGGAGCAGCAGCGTCAGATGCGCGAAATCGTTGGCGGCGTGCTGGCTCGTGCTCCCCACCTGCGGCGAACTGCCCTGGCGCCGACCGCCGGCACGCCGCAATGAACGGAGGGCGCACTTACGGAGATGCCGCCGTTATGTGGCAAGGAGAGCGACTGCCCGGCAAGCTGATCGTGCTGGAGGGTACGGACAGCGTCGGACGCTCCACGCAGATCACACGGCTGCGCACGTGGTTGGAGGCCGGTGGTCACGCGGTGGTAGACACCGGTCTCAACCGTTCTTTACTCACACAGCCGGGCCTCGATGCCGCAAAAAAGGGGCATGCGCTTGGCCGCACGACGCTCAGCCTTTTCTACGCGACCGATTTCGCGGACCGGCACGAAAACCAGATACTGCCGGCACTGAAAGCCGGGTTCTACGTGCTGGCGGACCGGTACTTCTACTCCATATGCGCTCGCGATATCGTCCGTGGCGCCGACCCATCATGGACGCGCGGCATCTATGAGTTTGCGCTGGTGCCGGACCTGGTGCTGTACCTGCGCGTGGACCTGGACCACCTGATCGACCGTGTTGTAAGCGGCACGGGATTCAACTACTGGGAATCGGGCCTGGATATCGGTTTGGGCGACAACCTGTACGACAGCTTTTGCGAGTATCAGACGCGACTGATGGCCCAGCTGGATCGTATGGTAGATGAGTACAACTTCCAATCGGTAGACGCCAACCGCCCGCCGGACGAGATACTGGCGGACCTCAAGGGCCGGATAGCGGCTATCACACGTTCCGAATAGGTCGACCATGTCAAATGCGGTGGAGGTCGCGGTTGTTGCGGTGCGACAGCGCCTGTCGCGGCTGCTGCAGCTGGCATCGTTGCCGGATGCGGCCGATTCGGAGGAGTCGGTACACGATCTGAGAGTGGCGTCCCGCCGCGTGCGTGCGGCGCTGCGCGTCTTCTCCTCCGTGCTGCCCCCTGAGGAGTGCAGCCGGATGGATCGGGAGGCGCGACGCGCCACCGGCGCGCTGGCGAAGGCGCGCGACCTGGACGTTATGCTGCTGGCGTTGACGCAGGCGGCGGCCGGGCTCGACGAGCATGACCGTTCGGCATTTGCCGCCACCATCGCCCACCTCGAAGGAGAGCGCGCAAGAATCCAGCCGGACACGCAGGCCGCCGTGTCGCGGATCACTTCCGGAAGGTTGGATGTGGCCATGGAGCGGATGTCGGCAGCAGAGCAGGCGTCTGCGGATCCCGTTGTCCGTGCGATGGTCCCGATCACGCTGGACCGCATGAAAGAGGTTGAGCTGCAGGCCAACCGCGCGCTTCAGCAGGACGCGGTGGCGGAACTGCACCAGCTGCGCATCACGGTGAAGTGGCTCCGCTATACGCTGGAGATGTTGGAGAATCAGGGAGGGAAGTCGGTGGCCGCCGCGCTTGCGGAACTGAAGCAGGTGCAGGATATGCTGGGCAGCGTGCACGATTGCGACGTTTTGCTTCCGGTGCTGTGGCGGCAGATGCGTCGCTCGATGGGTGGCGCGCACCTTCCGCCGGCCGCAAGCCTTTTGCGCGTCGATTTCGATGGCACGTCGGCCATCGCGCGTGTTTGCGCGCATATTCAGCAAAAGCGCAATGGCTTGAGCGAGTCGTTCCATACGAAGTGGGCAGAGATGCAGGAGCAGCGCTTCTTCCTGCGGCTGGAAGCGCACTTGTGGAGCATGGTGGCGCGCGAGGCTCTCGAACTGAGCCGCCAGCCACTGGAGGAGAATGCCGATGCCATCTGAAGGAGACGATGGCCTGGAGTTGATACCGGGCATCGGGGTGATCCGGGTCCGGGTGCTCCGAAAGGCCGGCTATGGCACTTTGCGGGCATTGCGCGGCGTCACGCCGGAGCAACTCGCTGCTATTGCGGGCATTACCGAGATAAAGGCACACCAGATCGCAGCATTCGTTGCAGCATGGTCAAATGCCAGCCGGGCGCCGGCGCCGCGACCGGCAGCACAGCGTTCGATACAAACGTTCGATTGGCATATTGCTCTGGAGCGCCTTGGTGGCGCCGCAGACGCGGCCCTCCGCGCCCCGGATGCTGCAAGGTTTCGCCCGGCGCTCGCGCGGCAGATTGCGCGCATCAGTCTGCTCTGCAGCCAACCGCACGAAACCTCGCCGGCAGATGGCTGGGCTGCCGAAGTTGAGCGTCTGGAACGAATGCTGCATCGCCTGGATGGAGCCGTGCCCGACAAGAAGGGTCAGAACGCTCTTGCAGACCGACTTCGCGATACCCGCCGGCGCCTGAGCCACATGTTGGAAACAGGCGCCGATGCCTGATTTGATTCTGCACGCGCAACGGATGGCCGAGTGACCCCTCCCGCCAAGGCAAAGGCGCCCCTGCGGGTACTTGCGGCGCTTGATGTAGGTACAAACGCCATTCGCCTTGAGGTGGCCAGAGTCACCGGCAACATCGCCACGCCAACGCTCAGCTATCAGCGTGAAATGGTGCGCATGGGAGACCAGGAGTTTGGCCACGGCCGGCTGACGCCGGCAGCCCTGGAGCGTGGGGCGCTGGTGTGCGCCCGGTTCGCCGATGTCGCACGGGGATTCGGAGCCGATGAGATTATTGCGCTCGCAACATCGGCCGTGCGTGAAGCTGCCAACCGCGACGAGTTCATCGAGCGTGTCCGGCAGGAGGCCCACCTGGATGTGCGCGTAATCTCCGGACCCGAGGAGGCTCGACTCTGCTACCTGGGTGTGGTGAGCGCTGCCGACCTTGGAACCGAGACAGCACTGTTTGGTGACGTCGGCGGCGGCAGCACCGAGATTATTGTGGGTGATGCAGTCCGCTACCATGAGCTTGAGAGCGTCCGTACCGGATCCATCCGGCTGACCAATGCGTGGGTTCGCGGGTCCAAAGGACCCGTCTCGCGAGAGACGTTCAATCAAATGAAGGGCGAGGCGCGGGCGCTGGTGGCGCCGGTCGTCCGCAAGATGCGCGAACACCACCCTTTCTCGCGGTTCTACTGCAGCGGCGGCAGCGCGACGAACCTGGCCCAGGTGACCGCGCGCCGGCGCGGCGATCCGCCTGCCAGCATTAACAACTATACGGCGAGTTATGGCGACCTGCGTGACGCGTCGGAGATGCTCTGTCGATTGAACCTGAGCGAACGGCGCGAAGCACCGGGTCTGGAACCGGATCGAGCCGACCTGATTTTGGGCGGCGCGGCCATTCTTCTGACGCTGCTGGAGGAGGCCCAAACGAACGCGCTTACGGTGAGCACGCGTGGTCTGCGACACGGTATCCTGGTCGACCGCCTGCTCCGCGAGCAGGGCGATACCGATGGCGCTTCAGCGCCTCCGCTGCGCGTGGAGAGCATTTTGCGACTGTGCCGCGCGTGTCAGTTTGACGAACCGCACGCACGGCACATCTCGTTTCTGGCCGAGCGCCTGTTCGATGATCTTTGCCGCCTGGGCTATCACCAATATGGCGAGCGGGAGCGTGAACTGCTTCACTATGCCTCGCTGACGCACGATATCGGCTGCTTCCTGTCGCACTCCAACCATCAGCGGCACGCGTGGTACCTGGTCCGAAACTCCGACCTGCTGGGCTTTACGGATAGCGAAATAGCGTTAATTGCCAATGTCTCACTCTACCATCGGAGGGCGATGCCAAAGCGCAGCCATCCGGGCATGCAGGGTCTGGACGGCGATGAAGTCCGACAGGTGAAAGTTCTGAGCGCTATTTTACGGATCGCCGAAGCGCTGGACCGCAGCCATCTGGCGTTGATTTCGCAATTGCGGCTCACACCATCGCGGAACCCCGACACTCTGACGGTAACGGCTGTAACACATGAGAGCTGCGAGCTTGAGAAATGGAGTTTCGCATCGAGCAAGGATCTGTTTGAGCGCGTGTTCCACACGGCTCTGGCGCTGCGCTTTGAGGCGCCTGCCGGTGTTGCGGAGCCGGTCAGACCTTAGACTGGTGTGAGTTGGCCCGGAGGAGACTGTTTATTGGCTTCATGGGAAATGACTTACGACAGCGACGAGGATTTGCTGCTCGTAACGTTCGAGTCGTTTGACGACACACTGGCGCGCACCATTGCTCTCAACGACAACATCACACTCTACACCGATGCATTTATGAACGCCGGCTGGGGACTGGAGATATACGGATACGCGGCGCTGCTGCAGGTGAATGAGACCTACCTGGATGGCCTGCGCCCGCTCTCAGAAGCCGATGCGCGGCGCGTTTTGCGTGTGCTGGATACCGGCTGTCTCACCGCGTTTCTGCGCGTTACCGATCCTGGCGAGCTGTTGGCGGTGCTGCGCGCGCCACACGTTACGGAACTTTTAGCCATGTAGCCGCGCGCGGCCGCATTGTGGGCCTAAACACCCTCAGCGCCCGCCCGCTCCATCGCACGTACGGAGTCAAGGAACTCCAGGCTGCGCACTTTTCGCTCACAGTGCGCCATTACGAACGCGCGGCACAGGGCTGCAACCTCCTTGCGGACGCCGCCGGCTGGAACGCTCCGACCGGAGTGCGCGATCCCGGCATGCAGCAGCCAGCGATGCGCTCCTTCACCGAGCCGGAAGCTGTCGGGCGCATCGTCCGCGTGCTGGCCGCACAAGATGCCGCCCAGTTCCGCGCTGAACCCGCCGCACCCAAGCCGAACCGGATTGCGGCAAACCACGCAGCCATCCAGCGCGGGCTGGTATCCAATCGCACTGAGCAGCTGCAGCTCAAATGCGAACAGAATGCCGTCGCTCCAGGCAGGGTCGTCCTGAAGCTGCAGCAAGGCTTGTTCCAGGAGCGCGTACACCGCTCTGCTGGCGCCTGCGTCGCGCTCCGCCGTGAGCGATCCTACCAGGTCGCACAAATAGCCGGCCCGCGTAACGGTGGCGAGGCCCATGCGCAGTGCCGGGAACGAGTTCAGGACTTCGCATTGAGTCACGACGTCCATGGATCGGCCGGCTGCCAACTGCATCCTGCTGATGGTGAACGGTTCCGAGGCGCCGGCAAGCCGCGCTCCGGGCCGGCGGCTGCCTTTGGCCACCACGGGCAGTTGCCCGCGGTCCGGCGTATAGATCGCCATGGCGCGGTCCGATTCTCCCAGATCACGCCGGCGCAATACGATGGCCGTAACCGTGTAGGTTCGCGTCACAACGACGCCGGCCGCCCGGGCGGTAGCAATTGCCGTGGAACTCCGGCCTGCGGGCCGTCAGGCAGCGTGGTGAAGATCGTGCTCCCCAATGGGTTCGTCTTCCGCATCCTCCCACCGTTTCTTGAGGAATGCACGGCCGGTAGTCCCATCGGCCATGCATACCGATATAAGCTCCCAGCCTCGCTCACCCTCGTGGTTCAGCTTCGACTCGCTCATATGCATCTCGCGCAGCACCAGAACCTTGTAACGCCATCGTTGCATGGATGTATCTCCCTGCAGAGGAGCTACAGGCGGCTGCGGCATCACGTGGGGCAGGCCGTCTGCAGCTACTTCTCGAAGCCGCGCCGGTACTGCACGAATCGGCGCTGCAAGTCCTTCAGAGCAAAACGCATGGCATCGCGCGCCACGCCGGTATTGGAACTCCAGCTTCCGCGGTCGGTGGAATTCGCCGCCATCTCCGCCGTTCCAAAGCCGCGCCAGACGATGGCTCCATCGCCTACCCTCAACAGCGCCCCGGCGGCTTCGGCACGGGCCTCTCGAACGGTCACCACCTTGCCGGTCGTTCGCAGAATGCGGCGCGACGTCGCATCGTCCAGCTCGATATCGGTGGTGCGAGCTATTAATACGTAGTTTACACCGATTCGATGGGCAACCTGCAAGACGGTGCGAAGCGCGGGGCGCGCGCTCTCGAGACTGGAAGTCGCGGCGAAGGTTCGCGCGGATGGCGCAGGTCGAATCACGTCGCTCGGGGCGATCGGGGCAAAGTCGGGAGTAAACCACGATGTCACATCGTGCGGAAGGCCCGTGACCGCACCGGGGCGGAGTATTCGGCCGGCTTTTGAGAACACCAGCATGTCGGCCTGTGTCGGCGCCTCCACGGGCCACAGCGCCACGCGCGCATCGGGCGCCGCGAACGGGTCCGAATCTCCTGTACGCAGCGTGTGCGCGGCAAGCATGGCGGCACGGTGCGCGGCGGCCTTGATGAGGTCCAGCTCCCGGACTGCCGGGCCGCCACGCCCCAGATGGTTCGACCAGCCGGTCAGAGGCAGTGTGAACGTTTCGGCCCGCGGGCCGGTGACCTGGAGATGCCCGCGGAGAGTCAGAAGCGCTCCACCGTTCGACTTGACGGTGATCGGCGTTTGCAGGGCGACGCGAATGCTCTCCGAGTTGGAGCGGTTGGTCACTTGCCGCCGACGTGACTGAAGGCGCCGTGAGAGGTCGCGCGTCACATACCATGCCGCCAGGCTTCGCACCTCGCCGGCTGTCAGCGGCTTGGGTATCTTCGGCTTGTCGAACACTCCGCCGGATGGATTGGTGCGCTCGGAGATCTCTGCAATGCGCCGCTCCAGGTCGGCCGGGAGCGCCCGCACCACAACGAGCCACGAGCGTTCAAGCCCTTGGTCGGCCTTCTCGATTGCGGGGGCATTCCGGGGCTGCGCCTGCCCGGCCTCAAGAGCAGTAAGCGCCGCAAGGATGCCGGATCTCAGAAGCGCTCGGCTCAAAACCACGGTTGCCGACTCCCACTGATCGTGAAAAGATGCCGTTGACAGTTTCTGCTGTGCTTTTGTATACTACCCTCGCCGTCGGGCTGCGCTTTTCGCGGCCCGATTTTTCTTCCCTTGAGGCCGACGGCAGAGTCGCCGCACTCGATTTGATGTGCCCGTGAGAGGTTACCGGATGAACGTTGACGCGCAGGACCTGCTGACTGTGGAACAGGCGGCAAAGTTTCTCCAGATGAGCCAATCGAGTATCCGATCGTACATCCGTTCCGGCCAATTGGAGGCGTACCGCGTGGCAGGGAAGCGGAAGGTACTTATTGCACGAGAAGCGCTCATGGCACTGCTAAAGCCTGTCGTTCCCAAAGCGCCAACAGGCGAGGCGCCCGAACCGTCTTCGCGCTCCCGTACGGATGGCGAGCGCTGAATGCGCGAAAACCTCTCGGAGCTGTGGCGCTTCCGCGGGCTCTTGCGGCAGTTGATCGCGCGCGATCTGAAGGTTCGCTACAAGAACTCCATCTTCGGCTTCCTCTGGTCCATCGTTCCGCCGCTGCTGCAGGTGGTGGTCTACAGTTTTCTGGTTCGGATACTGCTCCACATCCACGCGCCAAACTATTCGGCATACCTGCTGTGCGGGCTGATTCCGTGGACGTTCTTTTCTGTTGCGGTGCTGGATGCCAGCCAGTCGCTCCTCATCTTCTTTCCGGTGATCAAAAAGGTATATCTGCCGCGCGAGATCATTCCCCTTGCCATCGTGGTGAGCAACTTCGTCCACTTTATGCTCGGCTGGGCTGTGTTTTTCGGCGCCTTCTACGTGTTTGCGCCGCTGCTCGGGATCCACATTCCCGTGCAGACGGGGTTACTCTGGTTCCCTGTCATCACTCTGATCCAGTTCATTCTGGTGCTCGGCGTGGGGTTATGGGTTGCCGCGCTGAACGTATTCTATGAGGATGTGAAGTTCATCCTTCAGACCCTGTTCGGCCTGCTGCTGTTTGTATTTCCCGTCATGTTCGTAACCGAAAGCGTCTACTACTCCAGGCTCAACGCGGCACATCCCTGGATGTTCAAGCTCTATATGCTCAACCCGATAGCCTCCATTATCGACGCCTACCGCAAGACGCTGCTGCAGCCGGTGCCGCGTGGCTCATTCAACATGAAACCCAGCAACATGCCGCTGCCCCTTAACTGGCCGGAGTTCTGGGGTTCGGCGCTCATTTCGGTATTGATACTTGTGGCGAGTTACGCGTACTTCAACAGCCGCAAGTGGAAGTTCGTGGAGCGTCCCTAGTTGGCCGATTCCGCCAACGACGCCATAGTTGTGGACCACCTGGTCAAGCGCTTCGAAATCCGCCATCGCGGGTCTCTGAAACTGGCGATTCTGGGCGTGATCCGCAAGCAGCGCGTAGAGCGGCTTACCGCACTGAACGACGTATCGTTCACGGTGCCGCACGGGCAGACGGTTGCCGTAATCGGGCGCAATGGCTCCGGCAAGTCCACGCTGCTGGGCATTCTCGCCCGTGTGTACAAGCCCACCTCGGGGGTGGCTCGGCTCACCGGGCGCGATGGTGGTATCGCTCGTGTTGCGCCCCTGTTGGAACTCGGCGCCGGATTCCACCCGGACCTCACGGGTCTGGAAAACATCGACTTCTACGGGGCCGTGCTTGGCATGACGCCGCGCGATATCCGTGACCAGCTTGATGCGATCGTTGCGTTCGCGGAACTGCCCGAAAAGGTGGATACCAAGCTGCGCGGGTGGAACGAAGGCGCGAAGCTGCGGTTGGGCTTTGCGATTGCGGTACACACCCGGCCCGACATCCTGCTGGTGGACGAGGTGCTTGCCGTGGGCGATGAGCCGTTTCAGAACAAGTGCTACGGCAGGATACGTGAAATGCAGGCCACAGGCACCACCATCTTGTTCGTGTCGCACGACCTCGCAGTGGTCTCTCGTGTGGCAGAACGGACGATCTGGCTGAGCAAGGGCGTGATCGAGCGAGACGGCCCAACGGCTACCGTCGTTCAGGATTATCGTGATGATGCCGCGCGCAGCGGAGTGTGGCTGGCGTAACAGGTGTGCGGCGTCGTGGTTTGGCGGCGGTGGCACGTGTGGCGACAAACTACACCTCTCCGCCATAGGACCAATGGGACGTATGCGACGTATAGGTGCAGCTGGCCGCCCCTTTTTGTTGGTTGCAGCCGGCGGGTGGGCTTCCGTGACCTATATGTCCGATTCTCGGGAGGGTTAGGCGCCGCTGTTACGTGTGTCGACAAACTACACCTCTCCGCCATGGGACCAATGGGACGTATGCGACGTATAGGTGCAGCGAGGTTGGCTGGTGTTGGTTACAGGCGGCGGACGAGGCCGATGGCCATCCGTGACTGGGATTGGCCCCATATGTCGTATATGTGGTATATGTCCTATTCTCCGGTCGGTTAGCCGCCGCTGTCACGTGTGGCGCGCTAACCTACACGGCTCCGCCATGGGACCAATGGGACGTATGCGACATATAGGTGCAGCTAGTGGCGCTTTTTGTTGGTTGCAGGCGGCGGATGCGGCCGGCGGGCTTCCGCGACCTATATGCCCTCTTCTCCGGAGGGTTAGGCGCCGCTGTCACGTGTGGCGACAAACTACACCTCTCCGCCTATGTCCTATCCTCCGGGGGCCCGGTCTGACGGCTCGTCGCGACGCCGGTGTCTCGCATGACGCATCCGTTCCCTGAGCCCGCCTTCGGCCAGAAAGTCCGCCTCCTGTCTCCTCAGTTGCTGGTCGAGCAGGTACGTGGCCTGATGGATAAGGCAGATGACCGTGTTTGCCGCCTGTTCGCCGTCGTCCGATTCGATTCGGCCGGCAAATACCTCATAGCCGGCCTGTTTCATAGCTCCCAGTCGGCGTACCTCTTGCGCCTCCCAACTGCACTTGTCCCACAGCCTGAACCGCCTGAGCCTTATGAAGTCGTGATAATCGGCAAGAAGTTCTTCCAGACTTGCCCGCGCCACGCCCGTAAGTTTGATCTCGGTTTCCCGTGAGGTACCGGACGCCATACTGCCTTCGATGATGTTCTGTTTACCCGACCGTGCCGCTTGCGTCATCTGGTCGCCGGTTCGACTGCGCGGCGGCAGAAACCGCGAGCAGAAGTGGTACGTGCAGTCATAAACGAGTTCGGCCTTCCGGTACGAGAGAAGCCCGTTGTATCCGCCATGCTTCGGAATAAAGCCGTTTCGCATCTCTGTTATCCTTCATTTGTCGCTAGCGGTCGCTGCCCAGGTAGTTCGCCATCACGTTGAACGCACTCGCGGAAGGCGAACTGTCATAGGATACTGTTCCCGTATCGCCAAAGCCGGAAACCGAAGCGGCGCGGCGGGTTAGCCGACACCTCTCCGCCATAGGACCAATGGGGCGTATGCGACGTATAGGTGCAGCCAGTTACGGTGCTGTTGGTTGGTGGCGGCGGATGGGCTTCCGCGACCTATATGTCGTAGTTGTCGCCTATGTCCTATTCTCCCGATGGTTAGGCGCCGCTGTCACGTGTGGCGCTAACCGACACCTCTCCGCCATGGGACCAATGGGACGTATGCGACATATAGGTGCGGCTGGCGGCCCCTTTTTGTTGGTTGCGGGCGGCGGATGGGCTTCCGCGACCTATATGTCGTGGTTGTCGCCTATGTCCTATTCCCTGGGCGGTCAGGCGCCGCTGTCGCCTGTGGCGAAACGTAAATGACCGGGCGCCAACTGTCATCCGGAGCGAAGCGCAGGTTCTCTCCGCCTCGGCGCGTGCAGGTATTCCGGCGCCGGCGCATAAAGTGGAACTGTGGGCAACGGAAACGAGAACAGCGCGATTGTGCTGGAGACGGCCAGGCGCGTTGCGCTTGACATTCTCTCCAGCAATACCGGCGTTGAGGCGCTGAAGGATATCGCGGAGGCCGCGCGCACTCTTTCCGGAGCGCGTTACGCTGCTCTGGGGGTGGCCCGGCTCGATGGCGAGGGACTGGCCGAATTCGTTACGGTCGGCCTCACGCCTCACCAGGAGGCGGCAATCGGCGCCCGCCCGCGCGGCCTGGGCGTTTTGGGGCACCTCCTGAGCTGCAGGACGCCTGTGCGGATCGACCGGCTCAGCCAGCATGAGCGCTCGTTCGGCGTACCTGCAGGCCATCCACAGATGGAGAGCTTTCTGGGCGTGCCGATCTGGGCCGGCGACTCGGTTGCGGGAAGCCTCTATCTCACCGATAAACGCGGAGGTGAGGGCTTTACGGAGGATGACGAGATTGCCGTTCAGGCGCTCGGCGAGTACGCAGCCGTTGCGATCTACAACCTGCACAGCCTGGCGCGCCAGCGCGCGCTCGTTCGCGGGTTTATTTCGGCGCAGGAAGAGGAGCGCCGGGCGGTAGCCTGCGACCTGCACGACGGCCTGACGCAGTTCGTTATGGCCTCGCACGCGCACCTGCAGGCGTTCCAGCGGGCCAGCGCGGCAGGGCGCTCGACGCAGGCGGAACTCGAACTGGAACAGGGCTTGCGCTGCCTGAACCAGGCCGTGCTGGAGTCGCGCAGGCTGGTGAACGGTCTGCGACCGCTGGCGCTCACAGCGCTTGGTTTGGCCGGCGCGCTGGAGCAGATGTTGGGCGAGGAGAAACGCGCTGCGGGATGGCCGGAAGCGAGACTGGAGCATAATATAGGCGGCAGGCGGTTTGATGCGGGTGTGGAGGCCACGCTGTATCGCGTGGCACAGGAGGCGCTGACCAACGTTCGCAAGCATGCGGGTCCGGCGTCGGTGGTGGTGGAACTGTTCGCGGAGAGCGCGGCTGAAGGGTGCGCGGAGGCGCTGAAACTGACTGTGCGAGACTCGGGAATTGGATTCGCGTTCGAGAGACTCCCCGTGGATTACAACCGCGCCGGACTTCCGGGCATGGCGGAGAGGATGCGGCTGCTGAGTGGTTCATTGAAGATAGAGAGTGCGCCGGGAACCGGAACGCTGGTTACTGCGCACGCGCCGGCATTGCCTCCCGACGCCGGTCCCGCTGAGCTTGCGGCGCAGCAGAACGACGTTCCGGGCGCCGAGAATCGGATCGCATGATCCGTCAGGGCCAAACACCTGGAAACCGGCCGGGGCGCAAGACGCGGATACTGCTGGCGGATGACCACGCTATCTGGCGCGGTGGTGTGGCGGCGATCCTGGCCGACACCGAGTTTGAGATTGTTGGCGAGACCAGCTCCGGCGCCGAGGCCATTGAAGCAGCGCGCCGGCTCAAGCCCGCGATGACGCTGCTGGATATCCGTATGCCGGGCGGAGATGGACTGGAAGCGCTGGTTGTACTGAAACGTGAACAGCCGACCATGGCCGTGATCATGCTGACCACCTACGATAATCCAACATTCATGGCGCAGGCGGTTGCCGGCGGTGCGGCCGGCTACCTTCTGAAGGGTGTGGATTACCCGACGTTTGTTGAGGCGCTGCGTGCCGTATCGCGTGGCGATACGCTGCTCTCCGCGTCGGAACTGGTTCGGTCGCTCCGCTCCGTGAGTGATAACGCGGCCGGCGCCGCGGAACTGGTGACGCCATTGACCGAGCGCGAGAACGAAGTGCTGCGTTTGCTCTCAACCGGCCTGAACAACCGCGAGATTGGCCAGACCATCTTCATCGCCGAGAGCACGGTCAAGACACACGTTGAGCATATCATTGACAAGCTTGGCGTTTCCGACCGCGTGCAGGCCGCCGTCTGGGCGGCCCGCTGCGGAGTGCTGGCGCGTCACGGCGCCGGCGGCGGTACGGGGTAAGCCTGCTCAGGCCCGAGCAGCCCCGTTGACCCTGCATGACCAGCCCTCGCTGAAGGTGAGGCGCTGCATGCTGATGGCGCGGGTTGGGCACACCTGGGCGCACAAACCGCACCGGATGCAGGTGTCTTCATCCTTGAAGAGCACCATATCTTCGTTGGCCTCGATGCGCGCTTGCGGCGCGACCACCACGGACCGATCTTCGTCGCGCAGCACCACCGTGTTCTTCTTGAGGTGGTAGTGATCGGATTCCGCCAGCCGCTGGAAGGGCTCTTGCTGCTGCAGATCGAGGAGTGTCGGCATCTGGAGGCAGTGGGTCGGGCATACCTCAACACAGGCTCCGCACAGGGTGCACTGCGTGTTCCAGAGTGTGTCGACGCCGCAATCCAGGCAGCGGCCGGCTTCGGCGCGGGCCTCATCCAGCGTGTAGCCAAGATCCACAATGGCGCGAGGAAAGCGGATGCGATCGCGAACGGGCAGGGCCGGCAGCGGCACGCGCGTGTTTTTGTCCAGATCCGGTTCGCGAAGGTAAGGCCCGAGATCCACGTGGAACTGTACGGCATCGCGGTGGAGGCGGGCGCCCGTGCAGTATTCGTACACCGACCGGGCAGCATGCTTCCCGCTGGCGATCGCATCGATAACAAGTTTCGGTCCGTAGGCTACATCACCCGCCACGAAAACCCCGTCATAGGAGGTCATCTGCGTGTTGGCGTCCCAGGCGATCTGCCCTGCGGAGAGCCGCACGTTGTCGCCGGCTTTCTCGAGGAACGAGAGGTCGACGGCCTGTCCTACTGAAAGCAGCACCGTATCGGCCGGCAGGTCTACCAACTGGGTGTTGTCGTAGATCGGGCGGAATGCTCGATTCTCGTCGTATACGCGGACGCAGCGCCGGAATCGCACGCCTTCCACGAGAGGACCATCAGGACCCGGCTTGGTAAGTATCTCGACGGGGCCCCAGCCGTTCTTCCGCAGGACGCCCTCTTCCTCACCCTCTTTGATATCGATGGTCTCCGCAGGCATCTCGGCAGCAGATTCGAGGCAAACCAGCGTGACTTCCCGCTCTCCAGCCTGCCGCGCGGCCTCTCGCGACACGTCGGCCTGTTCTTGACGCAGCACAGTTCTTGAAACATCGTAGGCTACGCTTCCGCCACCAATCACGATGACGCGACCGCCTAGACGCACGGGTTCGCCGATCGCGACGGAGCGAAGGAACTCGACGCCTCCGTACACGCCCTTGGAGGCGATACCCGGTATCGAGAGACCGCGGGATCGCTTGCAGCCGACGGCAATGACGACCGCGTCGTATTCGTCGCGCAGCGAGCTCAGCGTAACGTCGCGGCCCACCTGCACCCCACAGCGGATTTCTACACCCAGCGCCTGAATGACTTCGATCTCGGCCTTTATCAGGTCGCGCGGCAGTCGGTACTCCGGTACGCCGAGGACCAGCATCCCGGCCGGCATCGCCTCACTCTCCAGAATGGTTGGCCGCAGCCCCAGTAAGGCAAGATCGTGAGCGCACGCCAGGCCGGCAGGTCCTGCGCCAATAATCGCAATGCGCTGGCCGGTCGGGCGCTTGAGCGATTCCGCATACAGACGGATGACGTGCATGAGGTCATCCGATTCGGCGCATATCTTATCCGTGTCGCTGTTCTGCAGATAGGCGGCGTGGTCGGGTCCGGAAACCAGGGTTGGCTTGTCCCCGTTATTGGCTGCGCGATAGGGCCCGAATCTCTCGGTAACCACGCGCTTCAGCGCCCGGATGGCGATCGGTTCGTCGATCATTCCGCGCCGGCAGCTTGCCTCGCACGGCGCACCGCAGATACGTCCGCAGATGGAGGCGAGCGGATTCGGCCCACGGGCTATGAGGTATGCAAGCTCAAAGTTTCCCTCTGCAATCGCACGCACGTATCCACGGGCGTCGGTGTGAACCGGGCACGCTACCTGGCAGCGGATCTGATCCTTCCAATAGGTGGGCGTGCCGAGAGTGATCGGGTGTTGTGCCGGTTCCATCCTGCGTCCTTTCTACGCACCAACAGGTGCTATACGGCTTGAAATGTGCCACCAAACGCCAGCCCCGCCGGCTTGTGCCGACTCCCGAGCCGTTACGACTTGCCTTTGTCGGGAGCGGCAGTCACGATAAACTGCCCGTTTGCGTTGTCGATCTGCGGTCCCGCTTCGGTGCTGCTGTAGATGGTGAAGGTGCCCGCCTGATCGGCTTTGAATTTGAAGCTGCGGCTCTCACCCGCCATGATGCCCTGCAGGTCCACCTTGGACTCATATCCGCTGATGCAGAATCCCACTCCGCCGCCGCTGCTGCCGGGCTCCAGCGGAATGCCGTTCGAAAGCGACTTGACGGTCAGTTGTATCACGTCACCCTGGTGGACCTTGATGACGGATGGCTGAAACCCCTTGTCCTCCGACACGGTCACTCCCACATTCACGTTCGCCGGGCCCATCGGCTCGGTGACGGTCAGAATCCCGATCATCCCCTCGTGACCCTGCTTTTTGGTTGGCGTACAGGCGAATCCCATGCCGGTGCAGCTGCAGACCTTGGCGCACATGAAGGGAAACGAGCCGGCCTTGTTGGCAACAAAGCTGATCGTATCCACCTGTCCCGGATCGACGTCCACCGGACCGACGCCGATCGCCGGAATCGTGAAGGCGTGGGTGACGTCGTCGCTACTCAACGTGATAACAACGGTGTCTCCAAGGTTCACGTTCATGTCGCTGAACTTGTGGGGTCGGCGCCACCAGTAGTTCCAGCCGGCCACTCTGTCGCTTGTCCACATGCCGGGCTTCGCGATGCCGGTGAGCTGGAAGACGTGCACCTTGCCGGTCGTCGGCTTGTTTCGCTTCTCCGCGGTGGCAATCTCCTGGCGAATGTGGTGCGCCTGATAAACGGTCCCGAACACCGGCGCTCCTGCCAGACAAAGCAGCAGAATAGCGATCGTAAAACCTTCTTTGCCTGCCGATTTCATAGCACTCTCCTTATCGGCCGCGCTCAGCCGGTATACAGCTTCAGGAAAACCATTGTAATGGCCGTGAGCAGCACCGCAAGCGGCGCCAGGCTCAGCACAGCGGCCCGGCGGTTGGTCCACATGGTGTCGGCGATCTCACGTCCGCGGATCAGCGCGTAGTAGAGGCCGAGCATCAGGCAGGGGATCTGGATATAGGGCATCCAGGCGGGATGGAAGGGCGCCCACGCCACGTGCGCGGTGCCGAACAGGTTCCAGCCCCAGCCCATCGGATCCGAGATCACAGCAATGATGTACGCGCCGCTCACCATGATCAGCGGGAAGCTGAACGCAATCCATGCCATAAGGCCCAGCGGGACCAGGGTGTAGCCATACTTGATGAACAGGTCTTTCATCGACGGGGCCGGCGTGCCTTCACGCGCTTTGGCGCTTGCCACCGCCAGTTTTCGACCAAGACCTATCGCGACGTAGTAGATGGCCGGCAGTGCGACCAGAGACGAAAACCAGAGGATGGAGACGTAGGTCGCAAAGCCACGCCAGTTGCCGACTTCGGCCACGTTCGCCCAACTCTTGATCTTGCCCCATGGACCGAGCAGCACTACGGAGTAGGCCATCGCCAGCACCAGCATGATGAAGGCTTTCCAGAGTTCGTCGTACCCCTTGATCGCCTTGTCGCTGCAGAACGGCCTCCAGAAGAGGGCAATGTTATCGTTCGGGCACGATTTCACGCATTCGGTGCACATGCCGCAGTAGTTGTTCCGCTCCAATCGGCCCATGTAGATGATCCACGGGCAGGCCCATCCTTTGTCGCTTCCGGCGACGCATGCCTTGGAGGTGCACTTGAGACATGTCTCACGTTTGCGCGCCCGGAGTTCCACCATGGAGGTCATGGAGTAGAGGCTCAGAAATCCGCTGACCGGGCAGACGTAATTGCAGAACACGCGCTGGCGATACACCAGGCCCATCACGCCGGCGATAACGATGAGGCTGCCCAGCATGATCACCGTGGCCATAGGCCGGGTGACCAGATGCGCACTGAATGAGGCCAGCATCAGGAAGCCGATGTTTTGAACCCAGATGTTGCAGAGTGGTTTCGGCCAGACCTTCAGTTTGCCGAACAGCTTGTTGCGCGTACCCGCCGAATTGCCCGACCGCACATAGGTAAGCGCCCGCCTCTGAACCCAGTCGCCAAAGAATGGCAGCGGGCACATCGTGCACCAGAGGCGCGAGCCGAAAGGCATCAATACGGCAATAAGCGCAAACCACCATAAGATCCAGATGAAGACGATGATGATGTTGTGGCTGCCCACCGGGGTGCCGAACACACCGGCCAGCAGGAATATCCAGAACATGATGAGGTTCGGGATAATCAACATCATCGGGAAGTTGCGCATCTTGAACAGGCGTCCAAGAAACGGAAACTTGAGGAAGAGGTCGACCCGACCCGGCGTCTGTTGTGGTGGCTCCGGTTGGATTACCCGCAGAGGAATTCGCTCTCCTCCAGCTGCCATCAGTTCTTCTGCCTTTCTGCCGCAAGTGCACGCAAGCGTGACTGCAGCGCCTCAACGTGGTCGTCTTCGTATGCCGCAAGGCGCCCGTACAGTTCCAGGAGCGCCGCGTCCTGAACCGTTGTGGAAAGCTCGGCATAGAAGGCTCTCGCGCCCTCTTCCGCCCGCAGTGCGGCCTCCAGCACGTCACGCCGCGTCATGCTGTCGATGATCAGCGTTTCGGCATCGTCGATGTCTACCGCCTCCACCACTTCGTCAACGTCGTGCTCATCAGCCGCCGGAATCTCTCCGCCGAAGCGTGCTTGATACAACTCCTCAAGGGCGCGTCGATGAGCCAACTCCTCGTTTTTCATATCTTCAAACAGTTCGGCAGCCTCGTCGTTGTACTGTTCAAAGATGTGACCGAACGTTTCGTACCGTTGTGCGTTGCGTGTTTCCACGGCGATCGCCAGCGCCAGCATCTTGCGCGGCGGCAGATCTTTCACAGAGTCAGCCATGTTTTTTCATACCTGTTCCGGCGCCGGCCAGCAGCGCCACCATCGCCACAGCCACGAGCCCGCCAATACCGGCTGCAAACTCCCGGTTGGGTGCAACCACCATCTCGCCAATCATGAACGGATGCATGAAGCCGCATGTTTGAGAACACCGGAACCGGAACTTGCCCTCCCTGGTGGCAATGAACTGGATGTAGGGCACCTTGTGGAATGCCGTGTGCTCCAGCGGGCGGCGCTCGTACGGCTTGTCGTCGGGCGATATCTTGGCGTCGAGGTCGTAGCCATCCAGGTAGAACCCGTGCGTCACGTCCAGCGACGTCAGGTAGATCCGCACGCGGTCACCCTTGTTCACATGGATGATCGACGGGTTGTATGCGTACTTGCTGGCCGTTATGTGGAACGTCCGGTCCGTTGGGCGGTGCACCTTTCCGGCGGCAAATGCGCCGAGGGCGGCTAATCCCACCACATACAGGCCTCGCAGGGCCGTAACTGTTCCTCTTGATGCCATAAGAGCCTCCCGTCTTTGGGTGTGCGCGCAGACCTACAGCGCGAAGTCGTAGAACAGGTACCAGGCGTTTCCGGGTACGTGTGTGCTGGATGCGCCCTGAAGGTCGGGAACAAACTCGATGCCGGCTTTCAGGTTGCGCTGAAGGTAACGTGTATAGTTCAGCGTGATCGTATCCACGTTGAGCGCCGGCTCCCTCGTCGAGTCGAGGCGGTCCCATCGCACATCGAACAGGTCTTTGTCGTCGACCAGGTAGGTGGCCTCCACGAAGCCACCGGTGTGCGACACGTGCGATAAGCCGGAGCCCACGTTCGTGTCTTCGCCGCGTTGGTAGGCGAGCAGTAACTCCATCGCGCGGCGTGACACGCCTGCTATGTCGCGGTGCGGGCCCAGGTGGATGTCGGCTTCCAGGCCATACCGCTGGAATCCATCGGTAAAGCTGGGCTGCGATGCTGCCGGCCCCATATTGAACGTGTTGCTGCCCACATAGACCACAGGGCCGATCCACCAGCCCTGTGGGTTGGCATAGGAGAGCCGCGCGTAGCCCTGGATTTTGCTGGAGCCCACATCTCCACGCGTCACCAGGCCAGCCTGATAGAAGAGGCCCTTACGGACGTCGTAGTCGGACTTGGATATCTCCATTGGGCCGGCCGGCACCGGCGGGGTGGCCGCGGCAGGCGGAGCTGGAGGCGGGCCGAGTTTTTGAGTCAATTGACTCAATGTCTCGTCGGCGTCCTGCTGCGTGATTGTGCCCTTTTTCACGAGCACGTTCAGCACCGCGCGAGCAGCGATCACCTCCGGGGAATCGGGCGGCGGCTTTGCCTCCGTCTGGTTCAGCTCGGCCTCCATCTCCTTCTCCTCGGCAGAGGTGACCTTGCCGGCCTCCCCCACCTTGGTTTTTGCCTCCGGCACGCCTTTTCCGATGCCCGTGCCGATTGCCCCAAACAGATTGAAACCGGTAACCTCGTCCTGTTCGGCAACGCCCATGCCGGTTGGGTCTACCGCATAGATTGCGTACGGTGTTTGCGTGAGGATGCGGCCCGTCGAGATACCGAACTCATCAATATTGAACTTGCCCACCTCAAGGTTGAGGCGGGTAGGGTGATGGCTGATGAGGTCGGTAAAGATGGCGCGGACGTTACCGATTTCCGACGAGAAGCCGCCGGTGCCATCTTCGTTCTTGATGGTGTCGATCTCGGCCCAGTAACCCATTCTCGGCGCCGGGGTCCCGGCGGAGAGAAGGTCGATTTCACTGTCGAGCTGGTTGCTGGATGTGCCGCCTGTGCCGGTTGAACCGGCCAGGCTGCCTTGAATGCGCATCGCCAGCGGCAGCGAATCCAGCAGCTCCAGCGCCTTGTCCTCCGGCATGAGGATTTTGCCGATGCCCTCATCCCCGGGCACCCGGAAGCCGCGCAGCTTGAACGCCCAGCCATAGTTATTCAGTCGCGGCACCACCGAGTGGCATCGCGCGCAGGTCGTGTGGTACTTCCGGGCGAAAGCGGGAATGGCGCGAGCACCCACGGGCGCCGCAACAGCAGCGGCGGCAGCCAGTCCCCCAATAAGTGTCAGCTTCCAGGTGTGCATCGTTCTGGTCATCCTGTTGGGTTTCGATGTCAACCCTTACTTGGCGTACTTCACCAATAGCCGAGCTTCGCTGTGGGCGGTCACGGTGAGCTTCTCGGTAAGAAGGCCGGACTTTTCGCTCCACACCTTCACCGTGTAGGTTCCGGCCGGAACTCCCGGAATGCGGAAGAGGCCGCGAGCATCCGATACGGCGAAGTACGGTGTATCCACCACCACGATCCAGGCATGCATGCTGGCGTGGATGTGACAGCGCACGTCGATGGGGCCAACCTTGTCAACCTTGAGCAGCGACCGCGAACCGCGTCCCGGCTGGCTGAGGTTGAACGTACCGGTCTTCGACGTGGAGTAGGTGTTGTGGAGGAAGTCGTCCGAGTTGCGGAACTCCACGGTGCCACCCTTCATAACGGCCACGACATGTGGATTGAAGGTCTTGTTTTGCTGATCGATCACCGCGTGCATCGCCGCGGGGCTTGCATGGCCGTGAGCGCCCTCGATCGAAATCACGGCATCCACCAGTGCGGCATTACCAGCCATCACTTTTCCTGCGACGCCGTCGGCGCGAGCGCCAACCGAGAGGCAGAGAAGTGAGGCCGCGGCCAGGCAGCTTGCGGCGCCAAGCACCCTGGCCCCGCCGGTGATGCGCAACGCTCTCAGTGAATTCATTTCATCCTCCGGATCCGGCGGTTCTGCCGCCGGGATGTACAGGGATCGCTTCAAGTGATCCTGGGAGGATGCTACACCGCGAGCGGGAAGCAATACATCCGCTAAATGACGGATTGTGCGTCCGTTCACAAAGATTGAACGGCGCGCAGGAAGTGGGGACGCGAGGCTACGGAGCCATGCCGTCACGGCGGATCGGAGCGCGAATGCAGGCGATTCCGAGGCGCGCTTGAGCTCGCGGCCCGCTCCGGGAACACAGCTTTTTGGCGTTGGTCCGTGGGGTTGGAGCTATCGGCGGAGCCGCTGTTCAAACGCCCGGCATCTCAGCCGAACGCTACGTGGACCGGCCCGCCGACGTCACCGCCGTCGCCGTAAACGCGTTTTATCGGCCGCCGAAGCCCGCAGCAGCTCTGCGAGCGCAGGCGCATCTCCGGCATGGATAGCGGTCACGAGTGTATCGAAGCTCCGGGAGAACTGTGCCGCGGCGGCTTCCAGGCGGGCGGCGTTGGCCGTCAAAATACCGGACCACAGCTCCGGATTGCTCGCGGCGACACGCATCATATCGCGATAGCTGCCGCCGGCCAGGCGGTGGGCAAGTTCGCCGGCCCTGTCCGCGGAGACGGTACCGCTGTAGGCCCATGAGATAAGGTGGGGCAAATGGCTGGCCAGGGCGGCTGCGGCATCGTGCTCCGGCGCAGATGCCGGTATCGGCCTTGCGCCTACGTGACGCACAAGCGCTTCCACCGCGCGATACCTGCGGGAGGAGATTCCGCCTCTATCGGCAGGGATGAGCGCCCAGGCCGCGCCGTTTAAGAGCTGTCCCTGCGCCGAGCGTATTCCGGATCCGGTGCCGCCGGCCATAGGATGGCCGCCAATAAACCGGCTGCCGAGGAGCTGCTTGCCGGCACGGCAGATCGCTTCCTTGACGCTGCCGGTATCGGTGACCAGAGCATGCGGCTGCAGCGCGTTAGAGATTTCGCCGAGCAGCCTCACATTTGCGTCAACAGGTCCGGCGAGTATCACCAGATCGGCGTCGGCCACGGCGAGGGCGGCCGACGGCATTGCGTGGTGGATGGCGCCGAGCTTCTGCGCCAACAGTACCGTGTCGGGGTTGACGTCGAAGCCGCTGACGACCCGCGCAGCGGCGAGGCCGAGCCCGATGGAGCCACCGATGAGGCCCAGCCCGAGTATCGATATCCGTGGGGGCAGTTCCGGCGGTGCGGTGGTCTGAACCATTGTCGCGAGGGACGCGCGGTGTGGGCTAGGCGCCTGCCCACGTTTCAGAGAGAGCGACCCACGGCGGCCGCAACCGGCTTCAAATCCGTCATGAGTGTGGCGAACTGCTCAAATCCCAGCGATTGCGGGCCATCCTTCACCGATTGTTCCGGCCGGGGGTGCATCTCCAGGATGAGGCCGTCGGCGCCGGCGGCAACGGCGCCCCGGCTGACCGCTGCAACCAGTGAGCGCCTGCCGGTGCCGTGGGATGGGTCGGCGATCACCGGCAGGTGCGATAGCTCCTTCACCGCCGGAATGGCGTTTAGATCGAACGTGTTTCGTGTGTACGTCTCAAAGGTACGGATACCCCGCTCGCACAGTAGAATCTGGTAGTTGCCCTGGCTGGCTATGTACTCGGCGGCCTGCAGCCACTCCTCAATCGTGCTGGCCCAGCCGCGCTTCAGCATCACGGGAATGCGGGACGCGCCAACTTCCCGCAGCAGCGAAAAGTTGGTCATGTTTCGTGTGCCGATCTGGAAGATATCGGCATACCGACCCACCAGTTCCACATCGCGCGTATCCATCACTTCAGTGATGATCGGCATGCCGGTCTCGGCCCGCGCATCGGCCAGGAGCTTGAGTCCGGCCTCACCCATCCCGTGGAAGGAGTATGGCGAGGTGCTGGGTTTGTAGGCTCCGCCACGCAGGATCGTGGCGCCATGTTCTCTGGCCCTGCGAGCCGTTTCCAGCAGCATTTCGGGCCCTTCAACGGTACATGGCCCGGCCATAACGCAGATCCTGCCGCCACCGATCTCAACGCCGCCGACGGTAATGCGGGTGCCTTCCGGCCGGAACGGCCGGGCCACGAGCTTGTACGGGCGAGATATGGGCACCACGCGCTCCACAAATGGCAGCGCCTCATAGTGCTCCTTGAGATCTCCTTTGTCGCTCTCGGGCGTGCCGATAACGCCGATGACCGTATGCTCCACACCCTCCGACAGGTGGTAGCGGTAACCGCGCGCCTGCAGATCGTCGAGCACGCGCTGCCGTTCGTCGGCCGAGGCTCCATCCGCCAGCACAATAATCACCGCTCAAAACTCCTTTAAAGCAAAACGGGGAGGTGAGCCCCGGTCTGTGGACCGGAGGTCAGCTCCCCATTTGCAGGTCCGAGATACGACGCCGGTTACTGGGAAACGTGAACCTTGAACGTGGTGACAGCCGGCTTTTTGACGCCGAAAATATCGCTGACGGTGACGGTTACCGTGTAGTCTCCCGGGCGGACATAGGTGTGGTTTACCGTCTTGCCGTCAATCTCATCCTGGATGCCGTTACTCGCGTCGAAGTCCCACGAGTATTTGAGCGGCGTGATGCCTGCGTGTCCGTCCGCGGTGTAGCTGTACTGCTGGAACCGTGGCACGGCGATGACGTCGGCAATGGGATCGACCGAGATCGGTGTGCTGTCATCGACGAGCTGCATCTGGGCCAGGTAGAGGTATCCGGTGGAGTCGCCAAAGATCCGGATCGATTTGATCTGGGCGTCGTCGGCACTCAGGCCCTGGATGGCGCTGATCGGAACGGCAACCAGCTTCCAGTCGTTGCTGGTTGATGCTGCTGCCAATGGGAAGTAGATGCCGAACTCTTTTCCGGTTGTGGTGGTGAAGACGGCTCTCAGGTGCGTGATCGGTTTGGCCGGCTGCGTCGTGGCCGGCTGCCCATTCTGGCCGTTCTGGCCCGGTCTGCCACCCGGTCCCGCGCCGCCGCTGCTGCCCGGCAAGCCACCGCCGGCTCCGCCACTACTGCCAGGTAGGCCACCGGGCCCCGGCCGGCCGCCGGCGCCGCCGGGCCCGGGAAATCCACCGGCGCCGCCGCCGAACAGGCCACCGCCCTTGCCGAACTTTCCGGAAGCGCCCTGCGCGCCGTAAACCTGCACCGCCATCTCCATGTACGTACCGGTGCGGCTCAAGTACGATGCCAGGTTGACCGGCTTGTTGAAGGTGATGTTGGCGCCCTGGTAGGGCCCCTGCGTGGTGATGAGGATCGAGTTGGGCCCGGAATACGTTACGTTGTTATCAAACCTGGCTTTTCCGCTGCCCCAACCGCTGACGGTTATGCCGGCCGATTCCGCCGTGCCGCCGTTATACAGGTAGCCGGGCGCTTGTGCCGTGGCCGTGTTGGCCGCGAGCAGCATCATCGCTGGAGCCACGCATGCAGCCATGGCCAGCACGCCGCGCGCCCCGGTGACTGCAGCCGTGCAACGCCATCCGAATGTAGTGCTCATTCCATATCCTCCGGTTGTGCTCGCGGTCCCAGCATAACGCGTGGGGCGCCGGCAGCATTGGTGACGCGCAGACGCCAGATAGACGCCGCGCGACCCGTGTTTTGTTCGATATCGACTACTGCGCCGCACAACTCGGCCGGCGCCATAGCGGTTTCATAGCGCACCGGCATGCCGGTGATGAAGCGCTGAACCACCAGATCGGACTGGACGCCGATCACCGACCATTTCGGACCGGTCATTCCCACGTCACTCATAAACGCCGTACCGTTCGGCAGTATCTGCTCGTCCGCTGTTTGCACGTGGGTATGCGTGCCCAGTACGGCGCCGACGCGTCCATCGGCATGCCAGCCGAACGCCTTCTTTTCCGAAGTGGCCTCTGCGTGGAAGTCACACAGTACCACGTTAGTGATCTCTCGCGCTTTGTTCAGCAGCTCGTCGCCAGTTCGGAACGGGCAGTCGACGGCCTCCATGAAGGTTCGGCCAAGGAGTGAAATCACGGCAAGCGTTCCGCATGGCAACGAGTATATCCCCATACCGCGGCCAGGTGTATCCGGCGGGTAGTTAGCGGGCCGCAGTATCCGTGGTTCATATTTCAGATACTCGCAAATCTCACGGCGTGCGAACGCGTGGTTACCCAGCGTCAGAACGTCGGCCACATCCGGCGCCAGCAGCGAATCGGCGATGGCCGGCGTGATACCGAGGCCGGCGGCGGCATTTTCGGCGTTCATCACCACCGCCTGGAGGTGAAGCCGCTGCCTGAGAGCCGGCGCCAGCTCGATCGCCCAATCTCGCCCGGGCCGGCCCGTGATGTCGCCAACCATCAGCAAGCGCATCACGCCGTCGGTTGGTGGCGGCAGGACTGGAACCGCAGGTTGGTTGGTGGCGCCGCTGCCCGCGCCGCTATTCATAGGAGCTATTCCGCGCAACACCACGGATAACCTGCGCGATCACGGACGGTGGAAAGCCGCGCCTCTGCATCCAGCCCGTGAGTTTGCGGCGTGCGCCAACAAGATCGATCTCAGGCTTTCCGGCGATCATCTGGGCCCAACGGCGCTCCGCGGCGGCCATAGCCTGATCCAACTCCTCTTCAGGCGAATATGCGGAGAGCGCAGTGGCTATCAGCTCGCGCGGAATCCCCCGAGTACGCAACTCCTGCTCAAGTCGTTGGCGGCCGTAGCCCTTACGCGGCGCACGGTCGGCGACCCAAGCACGCGCAAACGCTTCATCGTTCAGCAGGCCACGATCACGCAGGCTGCTGACCGCGGCATCCGCTGTCGCGGCGTCGAAGCCCATTCGGAGCAGCCGCTGACGGAGAGTTGTTGCGGTGCACGGCACGCGCTTCAGGCTGCGTTCTGCTGCCGGCAGCGCCTGTTCGGGCGGTCGGTCGCCGGTGCGCAAACGGCTAGGCCGCGCCCGAGCCGACGGTTGGTGATTCGGGTTGGTACGCGGCCTCTATCCCCGACATAAGTCGTGCGGCCTGCTCGGCGCTGATCCGTCCTTCGGCCACCATGCCGAGCACGCGCCGTCGCGCCTCGATCTGCTTTTGGGCCAGGTCCTCCGCCGCGCCCGCCGAGCCGCGAAAGCGGCGGCGTACGCGCTTACCGGCGCTTCGCGATGTACTGGTCACCATGATTCGCACGCCTTCCCAGGTATCGCGGGCGGCATTCTTGGCCGATTCCTTGATCGCCACACCGGCCAGCTTCCATATCATGCCCATCAATCCCGGCGCCACGTGCAATGTGTACTGGCTGCCGTCCGGGCGCTGCATCTGGATGGCAACGCGGGGCTTTTCGTCCGGGCTTTTGGCATCGGCCCGCGCGCCGGCCTGACGCCCGTTTCCGCCAGCGTGTGGCGATACGGGCGTATCCAGAATCAGCGCGGCCTGTTCGGCCGTCAATGCGCCTTCCGCCACGAGGCGCAGTATTCGGCTGCGCTCCCCCTCATCCGGCATTGTGGTCACGCTCTCTTGATTCGGCTGTCGCCGCTGATCGTGTGGATGGTGACGGACCCCGCACCGGTACCGATCTGACCATGCCACATGGTATCAGTGGCTGTCACGTCCTGTGCGCTCAGTTCGCAGCCGACGTCGCCGGATGTCGTATTCATGGCTACTCGAACGTTACTGCCATCAGGGATGGCAGCGTGGACATCGCCGGAAATGCTGTTGATCTGCATCGCGCCGGAGAATGGCTGAACCAACTCCAACGAGATGTCGCCGCTTACGGTCTGGGACTGGATGCGGTTGGCAGCCAAACCGGTACCGTTTGCGTCGCCGGAGACGGTCTTCAAAGTGATGTTTCCGTTCCCATTCCGCAGGCTAACGTCGCCGCTGACCGACTCCACGCTGATGTCGAGCGGCGCTTCGGAGGCTGCGTCGGCGACGGTAACGTCTCCGGAGATCGACTTGCACTCCACGCGCCCGCCCTCAACGCGGTTCACGCTGACGTCTCCGCTTGCGGTGCTGGCGGTGATGCCGCGCCGGATATCGGCGGCGCGAATGTCGCCGCTCTGGCTGGCCAGCGCGGCAGCTCCGCCGATTCGCTCAGCGCTGAGTTCACCACTCACGGTTTCACCGCGCACGTCGCCTCCCATATCTGCCGTGGTAAGGCTGCCGCTCACCGTGACGATCTCTGCGCGCTCGTTCAACTGAAAGACGGCGGCTTCGCCAAAGCGCGTGGTTGCCCGAAGGGTGGATGCCTTTGGCAGGCGCATCTCGATATCCACCGTGCCGCGGCGGAGATACTCCGGCACCGAAACCTTCACGTCCAGCCGCGTGTCCGTGCCGTGGGTCTCAACGCGGTAGAGCGCGGCGTTTGCCACCGCCTCATTGGATGTTGCGCCCCACGCCACCTTGCGGATCACCACCGACGCAACGTCGGAATCGACCCCCGTGATGCGCACGTTGCCGGCCGGGTTCTCAACGCTGACGTAAGCTCCGTGCTCCAGGTGGTGCTCAGACTCGTTGGTCTCTGCATGTTCCGGGTGGCTCGCCGTATTGACGGGTCGGCTGTCGTCGCCGTCGGTCCAGATGCGTACGCGGTTGGAGACGTTGGCGCCCCAATGCGCGCCGGTTTGTGAAGCGCATCGCAACTGAACCTGCAATTGGCGCGCTATTCGCTCTGGAGCGATTCGCGATACGGCGCGCGAAATCTTCTCGCCAAGGTCGTCCAGGTCGATCTTCGGCGCTCCGTGTTCGCGCGGACGCTCCGGCCGCTTCTGCCCATCCCACTCTTTCGGCTTCGCCTTTGCGTCTCCGCCTTCGCGGGTCTCGCCTTTCAATGTGGCGATAAGCGTTTCAGCTTCCTGTGCCGTGATCTTCCCGTCCTGCAGTAACTGCAGAATGCGCATTACGCTGTCATCCATGCCATTGCTCCTCAACCTTCATCGTTCAGCGCGTCCGCCGCGGTCGTCAGCGGCAGGTCTCCCCGCGCCACTGCGCGCAGTATCTCTCTTCGGCGCTCTTGTGCGGCCTCATCCACCGTCTGCCTCGCCAGTCCCAGCGCGCGAAGGGCCTGCGTCAGCCGGTTGCGGACTGTGGGATACGATATCCCGAGTTCGCGCTCCACCCGGGTGATATTGCCTTCGCACCGCAGGAACAGTTCGATAAATGCCGACTGCTCCGGGCTCAGTGCGCAGAACCGGCACGGTTCGAACTCGGCGCGAACGGTGGCGCCGCATGCCTGGCAGCACAGTTCGCGTGGGGCCATGAGCCCCTCCTCGCAAACCGGGCACAGATTAAGCAGTTTGGCCATGTTCGGGCAAGTTGGGATGCTGACGCCATAAATCGCTTCAGCCATCCATACGAAGGAGACACGGCTTCGGTTTCACAGTTTCAAAAAGTTTATGTGCGGCTAACTAATCGTAAGGCAAACTACCGATTTGGATGTCCAAATTCAACTTTCCGTACGTTTAGGCGCCTGGTGTCGCCGGATTGGCCGGTGCGTCGCCGGGTTGGATCGACCGCTTTGTGCCGAGTGACGGGGCCTTTACGGCCGGGCCGGCCGCCGGCGCCTTGCCGTCACCTGGTTTTTGTCCCGCCGGCACCTGGTTGATCGCCGGTTTATGGGCGGTTAGGGCTTTCAGCGAAGAAAGGCCACTCAAAGCGTCGGCGCTGGTCGGGTTGTACTCCAGAGACACATTCAGTGCATTGCGAGCGTCCTCGGCCCGGCCCGCCATCATATACGCCATGCCCAGATGGTAGTAGATCACATCGGCGGCTTCCGCCTTGGAGCCCAGAGCCGACATGCGGTCGGCTGCCTGCGTCAGCACATCCACGGCGCCGTTGTAGTCCTTGAGCTTGTAGAGCGCCCATCCGTAGCTGTCTTCGATTTCGGCCAGGAGGGCCGGTTCATTCGCTGTGTCCGAGTTCTTCCTGGCCGCCCGCAGCGCGTCGGCCAGGTACTGCCTGGCAAGCGGTAAGTTCTGATCGTTCTGAACCATCAAATAGCCGAGCGTGTTCAACACGAACGGGCTGGAGGGATCGATCTTCTGGGCCATGGAGGCTTCGCTGATGGCGCGGAACTGCGGCTTTGCAGTATCTGTTTTGGCATAGGCATCCGCAAGGCTGCTGTGCAGCACGGCCAGGTCGGTATTGCTCACGTGGCGGCATGCCTGAATTCCACGCTGCAGATACTCCTCCGCCATCGACCACTGACCATAGGTGCTGAGCAGGCCGGATACTTCCTCGTAGGTGGCAGCCGCCGTTGGCGCCGTGTGCACGTAGTTATCCAGGTAAAAGCGCGCTCTCAGCGTATCGCCTTTGTGGAGTTCGACACTGGCCTGCTCGAGGTCGGGCGATTGCCGGTGCATCACCTGCGCGATCAGCACCCAGCCGATTACGCCAAGGCCCACGGCCAGCACCAGACGCAGCACCAGCTGCAGCGCGGTCAGCAGCCCGGATGATTGCCTCAAATTCTGCATCTCCCGGCCATGCCGCACAGCAGCTCCACGGCGGCCGCCAACTTACCGGGAGTGCGGTACAAGCAGGACAATGAAACTTACTCCGTTGTTGATACCGTGCATCATCATTGTTACATACAGCGATCCGGTGGATTCATACGCCCACGCCAGCAAAACGCCCATCACCACGATGGCGGGCGATGCGATTGGGTTGAAGTGCGCGGCCCCAAACACAAGGCCGCTTACCACCATTCCCACACCGGGGTTCCACCGACGTTTGATGCAGTTGTAGAGCCAGCCTCGAAACAGCAGCTCTTCGCCGATCGGCACTGCAATCGAGCCGACCAGGGCCATTGCCAGTCGCATTGGAAAGCTCTTCATTGATTTCGTCATCGCGCCGGCGTCCACGGAGCTGGCCGCGCGCTCGAGTGCGTGGAACCGCGCTGCTCCGAGAGCAAACCGATAGAGCTCCGTCACGAAGGCGTCGAGATAGTTCGAGAAGACCAGCAGTCCCACACCAAACAGCAGACCGAGACAAAGCAGGCGCCAGTTCGGCCGTCCAAGACCCACCGAACGAAGTGAAGCCCCATACAGGCGGAACACCCAGAGTGGCAGGCCAATGAACACGATGTTCTGAATGACCAGCAGAGCGACAGTCATCCAGGGCTGCTGCAAGTACGCCTGAACGGCATTGGGATCGGCGGCCGCATTTGGGTTGAACAGGAACAGTGGCAGCATCAAGGGCATGACAAGAACAGTGATAATCACAATAGCAGCCTGAACGCCCAGATACCAGTGCACGGCGCTCCACCTGGCCGCGAATGGCGGTTTGGGCATGTTTGAAGCGCCCAATGCCTCCTGCTCGGTGGCGCTGAGATCGAAATTGGGCATACCAGGATCCGGTTCCGCACGCTCGTCACCATCAGACAGGCTAACTTGCGCCGCCGATTCCCGCGCAGGCGGCTCGATCGCCTCTGAGGTGTCTGCGTCGTCCGGGCGCTCACCTTGCGACTCCGGCCAACCTGTGTCGTCGCCCGGCGCCAGCGGCCGCTCGATCGCCAGCCGGCAGCGACGGCGGTAGCTCAGCCACACGCCGAGAATGACAGAGTCGGAGATGAGCATGAGGAGCAGAACGATTTGACCGGCAATCGTCATCGCCTGCGATGGAGCGGCTTGCAATATCACGAGATGCACTCCGTTTCAAGCCGGGTTAGGCCGGCGCCCTGGCCACTCGACCCCGTTCGAGCCAGGAAGACCTCCTCCAACGAACCGCTCTCGCAGCAGACTTCCGCCACCGTGCCCAGTGCGATTAGCCGTCCCCGGTGGATGATCCCAATTCGATTGCAAATCTTCTCCGCGATCTCCAGGATGTGCGTCGAGATGAAAACCGCACAGCCGTCGCGGCACAGTGACTTCAGAACCTCGCGCATGGTTCTTGCTCCGTCGGGATCCAGGCCGACGGTGGGTTCATCCAGGAAGAGCACGCGAGGCGCGTGAATGAGCGCGCCTGCAAATGCGATCTTCTGCCGCATGCCGCGTGAGTAGCTCCCAATCAATTGCCTGGCCTTGGACCCCAGCTCGAAAAGCTCGAGAAGCTCCGGTATGCGTGCTGATCGCGCTCGCGCATCCACCGAGTAGAGATCGGCCATAAACTGAAGGAACTCGATGCCCGTCAGCTTTTCATAGAGGAAAGGATTATCCGGCACATAACCGAACGTGCGGCGCGCCTCGATCGGCTGCGTTTGGATGTCGAAACCGCAGATACGCGCGGATCCACCCGTCGGCCTGAGCAAGCCGGTCATCAGTTTGATGCTGGTTGTTTTTCCGGCGCCGTTCGGGCCTAGAAACCCGAAGAGTTCGCCGCCGGGAACCGTGAGCGTGAGCTCGTCCACAGCCAGGAGACCGTCGAACTGCCGCGAAAGCTGCCTGCACTCGATCAAGCCGGAATCTCCGCGACCAGCAGACGATCGATACCGGCCAGATCTTTCATGGCGCGCGTCTGCAAAAAGCCGGCTCTTTCCGCGAGCTGCTTCAGTGCGCCGATCTGGCCAATTCCCACTTCCATCATCAGGGCGCCACCTGGGGCCAGCACGCCGGCGGCCTGACGAATAACCTCCGCCGGCAGCTCCAGTCCGGTTGGTCCGCCATCCAGCGCAATGCGCGGCTCATGGCGCACCTCCGGCGGCAGGCACTCTATCGCGCCGCTGCTGATGTAGGGTGGATTGCACAGAATCAGGTCCAATCCGCCGCGGACGGCTTTGAGGAGGGAGGCGCACATGAAGGCGCACCGCCGCTGGATGCCGTGGCGTACGGCATTCCTGCCGGCAATCTCAATGGCGGCGGCGGAGAGATCGATGAAGAGCACCGATGCCGCAGGGCGGTGGATGGCGGTGGCGATTCCGACGCAGCCGCTGCCCGTGCAGACGTCGACCACGCGTGCAGCTGGCCTCCCGGCAAGAAACTCGAGCGCGGCCTCCACCATCAGCTCCGTCTCCGGGCGGGGCACAAGCACGCCCGGACCAACGAGGAAGGGAATGCCATAGAACTCCTGTATACCGCGCACCCATGCAAAGGGCTCACGGCGCTCCCGGCGTTGAATCCAGCCCCGAAACCGCCCGAGTTGGCCGGCGTCCGGCGCCGCGACGGTGCCCGCGATGATCTGTGTGCGTGTGGCGTTCACTGCGTCGGCTAGAAGCACCTGCGCTTCCAACCTGGGCTGCTCGATACCTGCTTCGGCCAGTGCCCGCGAAGCGTCGTCAACCAGCTGCCGCAATGTCGCCGCGCCAGAGTACGCCTGAGCGCTCACGCCGCAGCGCTCTCCTGCAGCTTCAGCGCCTGGTCAAACGTGATGAGTTCATCGATAAACGACTGGATGTCGCCGTCCAGTACACCCGCCACATTGTGGAGCGTCTTGTTGATGCGATGGTCTGTGACACGGCCATCCGGAAAGTTGTACGTGCGAATCTTTTCGCTGCGTTCTCCAGAGCCGACCTGCAGCCTCCGGGCATTGGTCATTTCGGCGTTGGCTCGAGCCAATTCCGCTTCGTACAGGCGGGAGCGAAGCACCACCCATGCCTTGGTTTTGTTCTGCAATTGGCTTCGCTCGTCCTGACATGTGACCACGAGACCGGTAGGCTTGTGGGTAAGCCGTATGGCGGTGGCGACTTTCTGTACGTTCTGTCCACCGGCGCTCGAGGCATGGTATACATCCTCCACCACGTCGTTGCGGTCGATCTCCACGTCCACTTCCTCGGCCTCTGGGAGAACCGCCACCGTGACCGTGGAGGTCTGGATGCGTCCGCTCGACTCGGTGACGGGCACGCGCTGCACCCGGTGGACGCCGCCCTCAAACTTGAGCTGGCTCCAGGCGCCGCGACCCGCAACTTCGCATGTTACTTCCTGAATGCCGCCCAAACCGGTTTCCTGCAAACTCAGCGTCTCCAGTTTCCAGTGGCGCCGCTCCGCATATCGCGCGTACATCCGGAATATCTCGGCAGCAAACAGGCGCGCTTCCTCACCACCCGCAGCCGCTCTTATCTCCATAATTACATTACGACTATCATTGCGATCTTGTGGGAGGAGAAGCGTCCGGATCTGGCTATCCAGCTCCGCCTGGCGGTTTCGCATCTCGTCGAGCATCTCCTGGGCGGCAATCCGCTCGTCGGCCTCGGAAGCGGCTACAAGCTCTTCCGCCTCTGGAATATCGGTGGACAGCTGCCGGTATTCACGAAATGCGAGCGCTACGCTTTCAAGTTCGTTGCGTGAGCGCGCCAGTTGGGTGTACAGCTGGTAGTCACTGCCGATCTCCGGATCATTGATCTGGGCAAGCAGATCGGTATAGCGTCGATCGATCTCTTCGAGACGCGGAAGTGCAGCTTCGAGGGACAAATTGTGAGGTGGCCGATCGTCCTTAAGGTAGACGCCGGTATTCGACGCCCTGGCGCCATTGTACCCAACCGTATTCCGGGGCTTGTGTTTTGCCCAGGGCTGCGGGCGCAACGCAGCGCCGGGGCAAGTTCAAAATCGACTGCGCCACAGGCTCCGCGTCATTCCCGCCGCACTACCATTCGCAGCGGTCAAGCTGTCTGGAAGAGCGGTCCGCCGAAACCATGCGCCGCTTGACTATCCTATGCTCGCCGCAGGCCGGACCGGCCGCGCGACGACCGCAGTCAAAATTCGCTATACTGGTGGGCCGCGGCCGTACGCGCTGCGCCGGCGCCCTCGCGGCAGCGGGCACGGCAATGAAGATCAGGAAGGATGACACACATGGAAAGCCTGGCAGCAACTTGCAAAGAGAGCGCAGTGCGCGGTATGGAGCGCTTCCTGAAGACGTTCTCATTCGTACCGGATGACAAGCTGACCTGGACGCCGACGCCAACGGCCAAGTCCGCCATCCGGATCGCCGCTCATACCGCTCTCACAGCGGGCAATATGGCCCGCGTGATCCGTGCCGGGACGTTTCCGGGGCGTGACGAGTTCCTTGAGCGGATGGCGCAATCAACCGCGGCCGAAGCGGCACTGACGAGCCGCACTGAGATTGAGAGCGAGTACCGGAAGAATACGGCTGAGGTGCTTGCGGCATTGGACTCCCTGACGCCGGAACAGATCGGCGCTTCGCTGGAGACCGGGTTCGGGCAGCCGATGCCGATGACGCTGCTGATGCAGATGCCGGGTATTCACGGGATGTCTCACGCCGCGCAGATTGAGTATCTTCAGACCTGCTGGGGCGACCAGGAGATGCACTTCTAAACCATGTGCGTTGCGCGGGCTCCATCTACGATCGAGATGCTGCGCTTGAGCCCCCATTCGGACCGCTGCCCGGCACAGTTCGAGCAACTACCCAGTGGTGCATTCCCAGCCGCCGAACCCGCGCGAACCCTTCGCGCTCAAACATGGCGAGCGTGCCCCCGTGCAGAAACGATGACGAGGTTTTGCGGCCTTCCACGTCTTCCGGATACGCCTCAACCGCTCCGCCGCCCAGCCGGGCGATCTCCTCAAGCGCGGCCTTCAGCGCCATGTTCGCCAGCCCTCGTTTGCGGTAGCCTTTGCCAACGAAGAAGCAGGTGATTCGCCAGTCCGGCAGCTTATCCAGGCCGGTCTCATACTGTTTTCGGTGCTTGATGTTGCGGAGTTCGTCAGGCGGACCGAATTGGCACCAGGCTATTGCCGTGTCGCCCTCGAAGACCATCGCCGCCTGCGCTCGACCCTCGCGAACGAGTCGCTCCTTCGTCTCGCGGTACGGCTTGCACTGGCCTTTCGGTCCGGTCGGATCGAGGTGGAAAGCAATACACCAGCATCCGCCCCAAATGCCGCCGTTGGCAGCAACCAGCCGGTCGAACTCCGGCCATGTGCTCTCGTCGAGCATCCGGACCGTCAACTCTGGCATCACTTCACGCTCCCGGTTGCAAACCCATGCGACTTGTCGACCGGCGTTAACGGTCGATCATCGTCATCACAGATGCACGTTATCTCGGAATTGTACTAACAGAACCAGCGGGCCAGGCAGGTCGTGGGCGTAGGCGCCATGGATCCCACGACGCCTCTCAGACGGCCATCAAGCGCGACAGGCATCCTCAGCCGCGACGCGCCGCCTCGATGGCTGCGATGTCGATCTTTGTCATCTGCATCATCGCATCGAAGGCGCGCTTGGCGGCCGCCGGATCGGGATCGGCGATGCCTTCCACAAGGACGGCCGGCGTGATCTGCCATGAGATGCCCCATTTATCCTTGCACCAGCCGCAAACACTTTCCTGGCCACCGTTGCCGACGATCGCGTTCCAGTAGCGATCGGTCTCTTCCTGGTCCGTGGTAGATACCTGAAACGAGAACGCCTCGTTGTGCGTGAACGCGGATCCTCCGTTGAGACCGAGGCATGGGACGCCCATCACCGTAAACTGCACGGTCAGAACGTCGCCTTTCTTGCCGGAGGGATAGTCGCCGGGCGCGCGGCAAACGGCACCTATGGCGGAATCCGGAAAGGTTCTGGCGTAAAACAGCGCAGCCTCCTCGGCGTTGCCATCGTACCAGAGACAAATCGTATTCTTTGCCGGTTTATCCATGTTCGTGGTCTCCCACTTCCATTATACAACAGGCGTTAGGCGCGTCCGGACCGCAGCGTCAAGCGCGGGTGCGGCCAGCGAGGCACTTGCCGGCTCGAGTCGATTGTGCCGCAAACATATCTGCGGGAACGCACTCGAAGTGGATCCGTCCGCCGGAGATTGACCGCATTCTCACCCCGATCGTCACGCGTCACCAGGATTTAGGCGCAGTTCACTTGCTGGACGGCGGATCCATCAGCTTGCCACTTCGGGCTAGTTCGGGGTCGGTGCATGCCGCCAGGTTGAAGCAGCACGGCCGTCGATGCTTGCCGCCTAGTTTAGAGATGGTTTTGTCGATGCGTATGGCGCGCGTATTCGCGTTGCGGGTTTCATTGACCCATCGAACCCATTCCCAGCGCGCCATCGGCGTGATATCGCTCCATTTGTCCTGGACGTCCCGCGGCGCAGCTTTCAAAGCATTTACAAGGTCTTCCGGCACCTCGGGTTCCGGCCATTCATCGGCTATCTCAAGCACCAGGCTCGCCCGGTCACCCGCTCCGATGCCGAGGGCCGCTTGCAGTCCGGCATCCACGCGCATCCAATGTCCAAAACGCCCGTCCGGTTCCAGGACGGTCCGGAATACGCGGCTGTTGATCGTGCCGTTTACAGCCACCTGCCCGCGTGACGGCAATTTGGCGCTCGTTTCCGCAGGCACCTTGAGAATAGTCTGTTCCTTAAGAGCGAACAGCTCGGCTTCAAAGCGGATGGAAACAGCAGGTGTCATGGTCGTACCGGCCCGATCGTTGTCAGCGTGCGAGCTGCTCGCGGTCAATGCGTCTCATCTCGTCGGGAGCCATGCTGAGTACAAACGTAAATCGCTCGGCCCAATCGCGGCGAGCGTGCGGGCTGCCAAAACCCTACCGAGGATGGAATCCACTCTCTCCCGGTCAGAAACCCGCACCGACCGGATCGGTGAGGAGCGGTTCGATTGTAGACCACAACTCAGGCGCTTCCAGCAATGTCGCATACTGTTCAACCCAGAACCGGATTCGGGACCGGTCTATAGCAGGATGCACTTCCGCAATCGTTTGGATGTCGGCACGGTCCTGGTGTCGGTTTGCAATTGCTTTCAGGATGATCAAATCCTCAGGCGTCGGGAGACGTACTTTCAACTCCCCATCCAGATGTTCGGTTGACCTCTCGATGACTTCTGCCTCAAAGTGCATGCAACCAAGAGCGATGTCGATTGCCATGCCGCTACGTTGGTGCGTCAGTCCAACAAAGCGCGCCTGCCGGGCGAAGTTGCCCATCCCGCGAGAGCGGGGGACGAAGCCGCGGGCTTCCAGGTCCGCTAGAAGCGCATCGACGTGTTCGGTGTCAAACATCACAAGGGCATCCACGACTCGGGTGTACCTTGGTCTGGCCACAAGGCACACTGCTACACCGCCGATCACCACCGCTTTCAGCTTCAGTCGCTCAAATGCGTTGGCGAGGTCCGCCAACGCTGCAACATGCGTTTCAGCTAACGGATTCATGATAGCGCGCCCGAATCTTCTCCCATCGCTCCGCCACAGAGTTGCTAGCGTATAGCGGCGCCCTTTGCGGGATTCGTTCGGCAAACTGTATGATCGCGGCGTAGTCGCGGAGCTTCTCTGGGAACGTCGCCTTCCGCCACTCCTGGACTTCAAAGCGGTGAAATGCTTCATATCCGGCACGCTGCTCGCGTACAACCTGCTTCATCTCTTCCAGTGTCATCCCGATCGCCCTCGCTAATCAGACTTCGGCCGTGTTGTAGTGGCCAGCTGTGCCATCTGCTGAGCTGAACTACGCTGCAACCTCTAGCTTGCCAGCAACGCAAATCGGCTCAGGAATATCCAGTCCGTCCTCTCGGATGCCCTGCAGGTGAAGCTTGATTGCGTCGCGCGTGTTGTACTTAGCCACTTCTCGCGTGGCACCAGCATTAACGCATCCAGGCAAATCTGGAACATAGGCCGACCAGTTGTTCGATCCCCGTTCGTAGATTACGGTATATTCCCTCATGGACTCTCCAGTCCGGCCTGTCGCCAGACGCGCCATTACGTCTTCGGGCGCGTTTCGTCGCGATGATACGGGCTCGCAAATGGCTTGATGGTCGTACCACAGAACGCACTTTCCTCCGCACCCACGCCGCCGGATTAACCTGTTTCGACAGCAGATATCGGATGTACGATTACTGTTGGTCCAGTACCGCGCTTTCCATTTGGGCAGCCGGCGATCGGGCTGCTCATGCTGTGCGTGCGGCCGAAGAAGGCGCGAAGGCGACCAGCGTGCCGGCGAAGTACTGATGCCCGGGAGGTGATGCGCCATGCAGCTGGGAGACGCGGTGACGTGGTGGGTGAAGTGTACAATCTGCATCGGCTGCACTTTAGCCCTGACACCGGCTCTGCAGGGGCAGGGAAGCGGTGCCGAGCCGTCAACCCGGCCGCCGCCACCCGGCCGATTTGCCGGCGACAAATGCACGAACCCGCGCGATGGGGCGGTTTTGGTTTGGGTTCCAGCCGGCGACTTCTGGATGGGTACCTCCGACCAGGAAGCCCGGATGCTCGCGCGGGCGACGCCGGCTAACCGATTCACCTACCGATTTGACCGCGAAAAGCCCAGGCACCGTGTATACCTCGACGGCTATTGGATCTACCAAACGGTTGTCACCGTGGCTGAGTACCGCAGGTTCTGTGCGGCGACCGGGCACCGGATGCCGGACGGACCCTACTTCAAGGTCCCTGATCCCTGGCCTGCCACGAGCCCGGTAGAGGACGTTAGCTGGTTTGACGCGCAGGCGTACTGCAAGTGGGCCGGCGCCACACTGCCAACCGAGGCGGAGTGGGAGAAGGCCGCACGGGGCACGTCCGGGCAAATGTACACTTGGGGCTCAAAGTGGGACACAGCCCGCGCCCCGTCCAAGGTTCGTGCAATGGAAACCGCCGGTGTTGCAGTCCCCCCGGTCGGGAGCAACCCCCAGTCGGCCAGTCCATACGGGTGTCTCGATATGGACGGCAGCGTGTGCCAGTGGTGCTCGGACTGGTACTCGTCAGACTACTATCGGCATTCACCTGCACGTAACCCACGCGGTCCCGCTTCCGGAACCAACCGGGTTATGCGGGGCGTCACCTGGAGGTCGATGACACCGGACTGCTACCGCGCCGCCGACCGGGATCCTCCCGGCCTTGAGCCGAGCTTTCGCGGGCTTGGGGTCGGATTCCGGTGCGTTGTCTATCCGGCCAAAGCCGGGACTGCAGGTCGCGATTCCACGCCCACCCAGGCAGCGCCGGCACCACGCCTTGCGCGGTGAATCTCTCCCGCGCCGCCGTGCCGCAGCCATGCCCGGGTCCTGATGGCTCGACCGCAAGAGTTCGGACCCGCAAGATGCGGGAATCGGCGGCCGCGTTCAGGCAGCGCTATGACTTCGCCCGGCGTGTGTAGGTCTGCCGGTAGGCACTGGTAAGCTCATCCACAAGCCATGCCGTTGCAGGGTACTGCTGCCGCTGAGCGGCGGTCAGCTGCTCAAACAGCGCAGGATAGCGCTCAGCGAGTTGGGATAGCCAGCTCTTGTCGTCTACATCTGCAAGGAGGCCAGTTCGATTGCGCTCATACTCTTTAAGGAAGTTCAGCCACATGGTTATATCGTCGCGCATGCCCGGGTCGGAGCCGAAATAGCTGTCAAGTGTGAAAGCGTGCTGTTGGAGTAAAGATGCAATACGGGCCTTTGCAACCGCGTTCAGCGCCGACTCCAGCTTCCTGTGTGTCGCATCGTCGAACCAGCCAAATGATGGGTACTGAAGATAGTTCCACAGCGCCGCATCGGCCAGGTGATTGGAAAAGTAGCCCGTGAACTCTTCATGCCACTGCGCTTCATCGTAGTTTGGCATTGTAAAGATCATATTCGCGGCGTCGACCCAGGGCTGATCCCAGCGCAGCTTGATGTGATCGAAGGCATCGGAGATGGTCTGCATCTCCTGTCGCTCGCGCTCTGGTGTACCGCCCGGAACGACCGCACCGGTCGCAAGGTTGATGAGCGAGTCGATCGGCAGATAACTGCCGGCTCGATTGTTGCTGATCTCCACGCCAAACGTGTTCTGTAACCTGACGCACCGCACTCCGAAACGCATCTGGGGGTCGTCGTCATGCGTCACGCGCTGCATGACCACCGGCTGCCACGCCTGCGTCGACTCCCGGTACACCTGATAGTCCCAGAAATCAACGGTGAACTCGCCCGGCGTCTCCTCCATCTCGGAGTTGAATGAGAACATCTCGGGTGTGAGATAGGCCGAACTCCCCTCCGGCAGCGCGTAATACAGTTTGTATCGGTGGCCATCCCAGCCGACCGTTGCCTGCCACTCACGGTAATTGCCGTCACCGAGCGGTTCCCCACCGTACTTCCAGCCCGTCTTGTCCGTGATAGGATCTCCGCGGGCGATCTCGACCTGTACCTCCTTGCCGGCCAGGTTCGCCTGCGAGATCATATCCGTCTTCCAGAAGCCTTTGATCCCGTCCACGGTGTATGTCTGGCGCGGAAACATCACCGGGTCGCTGGTTTTCGCGCCGGTAACTCCGGGTTCGTCGCGGTCCTCCACCGCGATCCGGTACGACGCATCGGGCGATTTCCACTTGCCGTGCATTGGCCAGGTCGTATGGGTATAGTCGGCGTATGCAAGGCCGTCTGCATAGGCTTTGCTCTCGATCATCACCGTGTGCTTGCCGCTGCCATGCAGCCGGAAGTAACCAAACACGATCTTGGTTGTGGGGCTCGTGTCCGCCACAACCCGAAACCTGTACCGCGCTCTGATGGCATCGGGAACCGCGGTGCCGGGCGCGAAGTACGCCTGAACGCCGGTAAGACCGTAGATCGGAGCAGCCGGCCCGGCTTCGTGCGTTGGCGTCCGTGCCGCGGATGCAAGCACGATGCTTGCGGAGAACAGACGGGAAACCATCTGAAGAGGTTGAGTCAATGGCTCGCCTCGATTCACCGATATGCGTCACGCAATGGCGAATTACCACCAACCTGACCGACGGTGGCGCCTATGCGCGCGCAGAAGCTCCCTCACCCGTGCTGCGCCGGCACAGCCATCCGGAGATATCCGGCGCCTGGGCGATCCAATCCCCCAGACGGTTCCTTCCCATCTCTTGGTGAGTATTCCTTCGCGTGTTGTGTGGCGGGCCGTCGGCTGCACACTATCGCGCCGCGCGTGCCAATCTCACTTGCCGGCCGAGCCTGGGTCCCGGCTGTTATCGCTGCCCAACCGGCGCGCCAACATCCGGTTTCAGGACGATAACGTCGCGGCGAAGCCCGGATAGAGCATCAAAGTACGCGGCAAACTGCGTTACCGAGCCGGGCGGTGAGCTGCCGCGGCGAACGGTTACCGTCTCGGTGACTGTGACAGACCTACCATCCGGAGCAGTGGTGCTGGTGCGCGTATAGGTATCGCTCGGGCTGCTGAGGGTGGTGTTGGCGGGCAGCCGCAGCAGCGTCCATCCATTCGGCAGCAGCAGCCGGGTAGTGCTCGTCCAGCTACTGCCATTCCGTGACACGATCGGCCACTCGCGGGTGCCTGGCGGAAACGGATTGGTGTAGCCGTTCCAGTATCGCGCGCCCATCATCGGCGCCAGCATCGATCCACGTCCGACTTGCGCCCACCCGGATGCTTCCGCCGTTAAAGTCAGCTTCACTGGCCCGCTGAGCTGCCCGGGCGCCGGAATCGTGTAGGTTTGCATCGTGGCGCCGGGCGCCAGGGCGTCGCAAAGGCGAAGCGCTGTCGCCCGGCGCTCTTCGGCGCCATCGTTCTGGAGAGCGGCGCGCATCGTTTGTGCCCCGTAACCGGTGATGGTGATGGCCACGGCGATGCCGGCGTCTCCATTGCGGCGCAGCGTCACAGTGGTATCGGCGTTCATCTTGTTGTCATCGGTGTGGTAGGGCGGTATCCGTTGAAACGTACCTTTGCCGGAATCGATCACCAGCGCGTCGCAGCCTCGGTCCTGGTAGGGTACGTCGCCGTAGCTACAAACGTTGGACGTGGGGTCGAGCCAAACCGCACGCCCTGCCACGGTGGCGAGTGCGATACAGTGATCGAATGCAGCCAGCGATGGCAGGCGATTCGGAATGATGCCGTCGCTGTTGGTCTGCAGCAGCGCTGGATCCGCGCGTATGCCGCCGATGCGGAGCATTGTGATCAGTAGCGTCGCCTTGTCCTTGCAATCGCCATACCGCCTGCGGAACACCTCGGACGCGGCGTGCGGTCGGAAGGCTGCCATGCCCAGATCACGACCAACCGTTCGTGTATGTTGTGCCACCCAGTCGTAAATTGCCCGAGCACGCGCCGTCGGGCCGGAGGCGCCGGATGTGATGTCGGCGACCTTCCGGCGGATTGCCGCGTCCGGTAGAGTCTGCGGAGTGACAAGTGCGGCGAATCGCTCAGCCACCTGCCGCCACGAGGTTAGCGACGTGGCCTCCAGCCAGATTTGCGCCTGTCGCAGCGGCGGCATCTGAGGCTCGATACGGATCGGCGGAACCTGCCGCATACGCCAGCTATAGCGGATCGTGCCATCGGCGAGCCGCCGCCTTGACGGCAGAATGCCGTGATCGTTGTGCAGCCGATAGTGGAGCGGCATCGACCTGGGAACCGTAACTGCGCAGCGGCAGATCACCGCCGGCGCACTCCCCGAGAACAGCCATTCGCTCCAGAACTGGCGCGGAATGAAAACCGGGCGCGTTACAACGCGCCAACTGTAGTCAATCACCGATCCATCTTCAACCGCGGGCATCGTAAAGCGTGCGGCGCACGCGTCGTCGTAGCCAGGGAATTCGCCCCATTCCGGGCTGCGGTGCACATCCTGTGCCCCCAGCACAACGATCCCGCCGTCCGGATGGATCGTCCGCGCCCATAGAATCTGCACCTTCTGGTAGGCGCTGTTGTACGGGATGCTGACCTCCGAACGCGCACGCGCATTTGCGTTGCGAAGCAACAGGGAAAGCCGGTAGGTGGCTACCGTGCCGCCATCGGGCTTTACATGAACCGATGCGGTATCCAGCAGGCGTACGGCGCTGCAGTCCGGATACTGCGATTCGCGCGGCGCCAGGGTCATCGCCTCGCGAAGCAGTGCGTCCACGGGCTCGGGCCGCTTTACCGGCGCCTGTGCGAGCACGGCGATTGGCTCGACCAGGCACGCCAGTGCTGCGGCAATCGCTGCGGCCAATCTCAACACGGCGTGACGGCGGACCTGAACCAAAGGCGATCACCTTTCTTGCAGTACGCGCGCGTATGGTGCGATGCAAACGTCCGGGCGCGAAAGCAGCCGGCTACCGGACGATGTTCCCGTAGAGGCGAGAGCAGATGACGACGAGGACGGCCGTGACGGCTATGAGAACGGTGAAGTCAAGACCCATGCCAAAGCGAGTCGCTCCGCCTAGTGGCATCAGCGCGCGGAGACCATCGACTTCGTAACTCAAGGGGTTGCAGCGCGATACCACTTGCAGCCACGTTGGCATCAGCGTGATCGGATATATGGCATTACTTGCAAAGAAGAGCGGCATCGTCAGCAGTTGGCCAATCCCAAGCATCCGCTGCTGCGTTTTCACGACGCAGGCGATCATCATCGAAAAGCAGGCGAAGAGAGCGCTGCCCAGAACCACGAGTACGACTACTCCCAGCAGGTTGGCCGGGTTCATGTTCAGCCGGACGCCGGTTGCCGCCGCCAACGTGTAGATGATGAACATCTGGAGCACGCCGCGCACACTGGCAGACAGCGCTTTACCGAGGACGAGCGCAGATCGTGGCGCCGGGCTGGCCAGAAACTTCACGAGCGCGCCCACGTCGCGCTCCCAGATGATGGATATGCCGTAGAAAATGGAGACGAAGAGGGCGCTTTGAGCGAGAATCCCCGGCGCCATGAAGTCGATGTACCGCATCGATCCCGTGGGAATGCCATGCAGGCGACTAAAGACCTGGCCGAAGAGCAGGAGCCACAAGGCGGGCTGGACCGCTCGCGAGATCAGTTCAGACGGATCGTGGCGCAGCCGTCTCGCCTCCATATCCACCATGGCGGCCACGGTATTCACGAAGTCCACGGCGCTGGGCCCGGCGGCGACGCGCGCGGTAGATCTATTTAAGGCGGTTTGCAACGCGTCGCGCTCCCGCGGCCTGGCGAAACCCACCTGTGGCGCCTTCGAGCTCGGAAGCTGCGTAGGCAGCGAATACCGTATCCAGCGTGGCCGTCTCATCGCCGATGGAGGCTTTCAACTGCGAAGGCGTACCTTCCGCGGCGATAACGCCGAGATGCATGATGGCGATACGGTCACACAGGCTGTCGGCTTCCTCCATATAGTGGGTCGTGAGGATGATTGTGGCTCCAAACTCGTCGCGCAGTTTCATCAGGTGGGTCCAGACGTTATCGCGGGCCAGCGGATCCAGGCCTACCGTGGGCTCATCCAGAAAAAGCACATTGGGGCGGTGAATCATCGATTGAGCGATCTCCAGCCGGCGCAGCATCCCGCCGGAGTAGCCCTGAACCAGACGGTCGGCTGCATCTGCAAGTCCCATGAAAGCTAGCGCCTCGCGGATCCGCGAACTGCGTTCGGAGCGGGGAATGCCAAACACCCGTGCGAATACGAGCAGGTTTTCGTAGCCGGTGAGGTTTGCGTTTGCGGAAACCATCTGGGGCACATATCCGATGCTGCGGCGCACGCTCCATGCCTGTCGCACCACGTGGAAGCCTGCCACCCACGCCTCGCCGTCTGTGGGTGGAAGCAGGGTGGTGAGCATCTTGATGGTGGTGGTTTTGCCGGCGCCGTTTGGCCCAAGCAGCCCAAACACCTCGCGGGAGGCAACGGCGAGGTTCACCGAGTTGACGGCCTTCAATTCTCCAAAGCACCGCGTAAGATTACGCGTTTCTACAATCGGCCGCTCGTCGGACATACCCCACCGTGCTGCAATCGACGCCAAACAAAAGCAACCCGGCTGACTACGCCGCAGCACAGCATCAAATTCGTCAACCATCGGCAGTGTAGCGCAAACCCGGCGGGTGATGCAAACACCAACGCCGGGGTGTGTACAAAGGAAGTCTCCAGTCATGTGCGCTCTTGAACACAATGGCGCGTCACCCGGCGGCCGAAGACACGTTCCCTTACTTTACAAAGGTGAGCAGTTCCGGACAAGAGTGACCGGTCAAGCCGCTCCCAGCAGAAGGGGGACATGACGATGAAGAAGCTTATTGGATTGGGCATTGTACTGGCAGCGATGCTGCCCGCATCGGTGGCACTGGCTGACGGCCATGGTGGCCGAAACCGGCAGGATAGCCGGAATCGTCAACCGGCAGTCGTGATCAGCATTCCCTGGGTGATCGGCCAGATCTTCGGGTCACGTGATCAGGGGTACCGGTACGATCAGAACCAGCAGCTGATGCGCAGCATGTTCGACCGTAACAGCCGCGACCACCGCGATAGCCGTGACGGTCATGACAGAGGTGGCAATCGCGGCCACAGGTAGACGGACAGCGCCGCTGGCGGCCCTCACACGGCAAAGCGCCCCGCGCCCTGCACCACAAGGCGCGGGGCGCTTTGCCGTGCTCTTGAGATGGCAGGCTTGGGGAGACCTGTGAACCGGCCAGTCTATGCACCGTGCGAAATGAACCGGATCTGCTCCGGCGTCAGTTGATGGTCCAATGCCGACATGCTCTCGCGCAGGTCGGCTTCCCTGGTGCAGCCTACGATCGGAATCGTGACGAACGGCTGGCCACGGAGCCAGCCCAGGGTCAACTGCGGCAGGTTCATCCCGGTTTCACCCATCAGGTGCTCCATCCGGCGCAGCCGCGCCGAAGTCTCCGGCAACCGGTATGCGTTTTCCGCGGGCGGATTCATCTTGTCGAGGGTTCGGCGGGCAAGGTGGCGGAACAGACCGCCCGCCTGACTCTGGAACGGTATCGCCGCCATGCCGGTCTGCTCGTGGTAGATGAAGCGGCTCTCATCCATGAAGCAGACGTCGCGTGCACCGTACGGATAGTTGGCGATGACTGCGGCGTTCCACCAGACCTGGTCGGCCACAAAGCCGGCGTATCCACGATCGGCGGCCGCGGCCCCAGCCGCCCACATTCGGCAGACCTGCCAGTTGGAGGCGCCATAATGGCGAATCTTTCCCTCAGCGCGGGCCGCTTCCAGCGTATCGAGGATTTCACCGACCGGCACCTCCGGATCGTCCCGGTGCAGCCAGTAGAGATCGATGCAGTCGATCTGAAGCGCGTCGAGGCTGGCGTCGAGATCCGCGCGGATATCCGCCGGCCGGCAGCGCTGCACGCCGGGCTTATCAAACAGCCAGTGTGCGCCCTTGGTGGCCAGCACGATCTCGCTGCGGTTTTCACGTGCGCGCATCCAGCGCCCGATCGTTTTCTCGCTGGCAGAGCGCTCGATGCCGGCGACCCAGTCGCCGTAGCAGTGGGCCGTATCGATGAAGTTTCCGTCGAGTTCTACGTATAGATCCAGCAACCGAAATGCCGGTTCCTCGCGGACCGCCGATCCAATGCTGCCGGTGCCGAAACATATCTGGGAGACGGAGAGGCTGGTATTTGGTATCGTGATGTTCATAGCGGTTTCGCTGCGCCTCGTGGCGCGGGCCGGAACAGGAGACACACGGCACACTATACCGCTATCGTGGCTTTGGCGTCTGCGAAGCCCGGAACTCCTCGCGCCTTTCGGAATGCGGTATCCTGCTCCTTCAATGGCTGGTTCTACGGCGCGACATACGTGCCAGGAATGGTCGCTTTGACAAACAACTCGAACGATGCGCGCGCGGCATTTATTCGGGCATCGGTGTGGCACGGCTCACTCGACGCCGCCCGTGCGAACCTTGCGGAGCATCCTGAGCTTGCGGAATGCGATATCTACACCGCGGCGCTGCTGGGTGACGACGCTGCGGTGTGCCGTTACCTTGCCGCCGACCGAGGGCTGGCAGTGGCCAAGGCGCCGCCGCTGAATTGGGATGCGCTGACGCACCTCTGTTTCTCAAGGTTCTTCAGGCTGGAGCCGGAGCGCTCAGACGGCTTCATTCGCGCGGCTGTTGCACTGCTGGATGCCGGCGCCAGCGCTCGGACCGGCTTCTTCGATGAGACGCATCGGCCGGAGCCGGACTTTGAGAGCGTGCTCTACGCTGCCGCCGGCGTGGCGCATCATGCGGGAATGACGCAGCTTCTGATCGACCGCGGCGCCGATCCGAACGAGGGCGAGGTGGTCTACCACAGCCCGGAGACGGATGACAACGCCGCGCTGAGGGTCCTGGTAGAGACCGGGCAATTGACACCGGACAGCCTGGCCACGATGCTGCTGCGCAAGGCCGATTGGCACGATCTCGAAGGCATCCGATATCTTCTGGAGCGGAACGCCGATCCAAACTTTATAACGGGTTGGGGATTCACCGCGCTGCACCAGGCGCTGCGGCGAGATAACAGCCTGTCGATTGTGGAGGCGATGCTGGATTACGGCGCCAGTCCATTGCTGAAAAACCGGAACGATCACCGGACCGGGACTGCCATCGCGGCCGGCCGGGGCCGGGGCGACGTACTGAACCTGTTTGTGCAGCGAGGCATTACCGTTGACCTCGATGGCGTCGATCGGCTCATCAGCGCCTGCGCTCAAGACGACGACGAAGCGATAGGCTTGATCGTTAAGGGGCTTCCGGAGCTGGTTGGTGAACTGCTTGCAGCCGGCGGCGCCGTACTGGCCGTTTTCGCCGGAAACGGAAATACGGCCGGCGCCGCTCGCCTGCTGGACCTTGGCGTGCCCGTAGACGCCCGGTTTGTGGAGGGGGATGGCTATTTCGACGTTGCGCCAAACAGCACGGCGCTCCATGTGGCCGCGTGGCGGGCGCAGCATCAAACCGTCAGTTTTCTGATTGAGCGTCGTGCGGATCTGGACGTGCTGGACGGCAAAGGCCGCAGCGCACTGATGCTGGCCGTTAAAGCCTGTGTCGATTCTTACTGGATGGAGACTCGAGCGCCGGATTCTGTGAAGGCGCTGCTGGAAGCCGGGGCATCCGCGGAGGGCATCGTCGTGCCGTGTGGGTACGAGGCCGTGGACACATTATTGCGAGACGCGTAGGTGGGGGAACCCTTGTGGGCAACCCATGCCATTGCGGCCAGGCTGCCCGCCATCCCAGGACCGTCCGGACCACGAGCACTGCGCCTGGGCGCTGCTTCCGCAGCGACGCGCTTACGAAACGGTAAAATGCATCGTTCGCTCGCTTGCAGCGCGCAGCGTTTGATAGTAGAATCCCTCCGAATGGTCGAAGCGGGGAGTCAAGGGAGAGGCGCCGATCGGCCGAGTTCACTCAGGCAACGCAACGCTGCCGCTTCGTCGCTGTCTCTTTAAGCAATTTGCGCTGATGTGCCTCGCCGAAGCGCACTGCTGCCTGGTTCAACGCGGTTGTTCGCCGCACAAGATAGCACCCAGTATCTTCCGGATGCCGTCGATGTTACGGCTACTCCGGCCTCGTCTACAACACCTCCGACGGCTGCTTCTCCGTAACGCTGCGGGAGGGCGGTACGTTCGGAGACGGCGCGACGGACTATCCGTTCCGGTTTGGCTGCTAACCAACGGCCCCCCGCCACCCTCCCCCCGGAAACCAGGAGGAACACAATGAGACACCGATTCGTGGTTCCGGCGGCTTTGGCCGCTCTGGGCGCTATCGCTGCCGGATGCGGGGCCGGTGGCAGCTCGGCTGCGAACGCCGCCGCACCGCACCCCGCGTCGGGACCGCCGTCACATACCGTCGACGGTATCACTTTCAGCCAGGCTGTGACCACGGACGCCGCACGGGGTACGCCCCTTACGGGCGGGGCCTGGATTACATTCACCGTGTCCAACGGCACAAAGGGCAGCGTCGTTTGGCCGGGCGAGCCGTACTTTTCGGGTACCTGTACCAGCGCGACCGGGCAGGTGACTTACTTCCCGCCGAAGGGGGGAGTCTCCGGCTTGGGCGGGTGGCCGGCCATCAACATCGGGCCCGGGCAATCCGCAAGTGTAGTGGAACCAGCCGATGGCCTCCCGCCCGGAACGTACACGATCGCCTCGTACATCGGTTCGTCGCTATACGGCACCGCCTTTCAGCAATATGGCATACGTCGCAACGGCGAGACTTATATGCCCGGCTATCCCGACAAGACGCAAACCGCCACTCCGGTGACGATCACCGTGCCGTAGTGGCGCGAGGTGCTGAAGCGCGACGGACTATCCGTTTCAGCTTGGCTGCTAACCAACGGACCCCCGCCACCTTTCCCCCGGAAACGAAGAGGAACACAATGAGACACCGATTCGTGGTTCTGGCGGCTTTTGCCGCTCTGGGCGCTATCGCTGCCGGATGCGGGGCCGGTGGCAGCTCGGCTGCGAACGCGGCCGCACCGCACCCCGCGTCGGGACCGCCGTCACATACCGTCGACGGTATCACTTTCAGCCAGGCTGTGACCCCGATTCCCGCAAGCGGTTATCCCCTGCTTGGCGGGGCCTGGATCACGTTCACCGTCGTCAACGGCACAACGGGCAGAGCTACCTGGCAGTGCGATCCGTACTTTTCTGGTACCTGTACCAGCGCAACCGGGCAGGTGACTTACTTCGGGCCGGCGGGAGGGGTCTTCGGCCTGGGCGATTGGACGGCCATCAACATCGGGCCCGGGCAATCCGCAAGCTTTACGGAACCAACCGGTGGCCTCGCGCCCGGAACGTACACGATCGCCTCGTACATCGGTTCGTCGCTTTACAGTACCGCCTTTGGCGCCTCGGGCATAGGTGCCGGCGAGGCTAAAATGCCGGGCGATCCCAAGACGACGCAAACCGCCAACCCGGTGACGATCACCATTCCGTTAGGCGCTGGATGGTAAGGGCCGCAGCGCACGGATGCTTGCTGTCAAGGCTTGCGTCGACGCATTCTGGACGGAGAGGCGCATGCCCGATTCGGTGCACGCGCTGCTGGTAGCCGGGGCATCGGCGGAGGTCATTGCCGTGTCGTGAGGATACGAGGCAGTGGAACCATTGCTGCGAAGGCGTAGGAGCACGGCTGCACGGTGAATCGGGCCGCAGGTTTCTAATGCCGCCAGGCGATGGGCAAGGATCGGCCGGGCGGCAGCACCCGCGGTATGCGGCGCTCCGCTCGCCGACAGCGCTCGGGCCTTTGTTGAGAACGTTGCCACCGCGGTGGTGCTCAAAGCGCTGCTTGACCGGAACTTCGGCATTGAGGATTTCAGGATGACACCTTTCGCCAGCGGCCGTGGCGGCGCGGGTCTCGTGATTGACGACCGCGGTACGGGTAAGCGAGTTACCCTGAACATTCCTGCCGAGGGCATCGTGGCCAGGCTTTCGTTGACGGGTCCAGTTGGAGACACGGCGAGCGAGGATTAATGTTCCGGCGTTGAATTCGCGCGGATCGTTGGGTGGATCGCCGGGCCGGCTCGAGTTTGACATTGGACGGCAGACACGTTCCGCGCGCGATTCGAAATGCGGCATTTTGAGAATGGAGTCACAAGCCTGCCGGCATCTGAGTGCCGGCTCGACGAAACCGGACTATCGGTCCAGTTACGCCGGCCGCCACTCGATACGGACGACGGCGCTGGCGAAACTCAATTGCCGGTCGCTTGCGAGAAGAGTGGTGACCTGCCAGGCGTACGCTCCGCGGTGATATGTGCTTCGGCGGCACAGGTCCGCCGCAGTTGAAGCGACTTGCCGAGACTCAGCCATATGCAGGTATTCACGGCGCACTCGAGCCATTCCGGGTCGCCGACCCGGGGGCGCACATTGTCAGGATGGCTGTCATGCTGGGCACTTACGAATAGCAGTCCTGACGCCGAGCTTTTATCCTCGGCGCGAGCGCGCGCTCCTGTAACCGGTACCATCGCGCGCCATCCCAGCTGTCACACCGTCGCCCGCATTCAAAGAGGGCGTATTCAGGCCGTGCGGAGTTGTGCAGCGGCATACGGCCAAAGCAGGCCCGACTTGACAAACCTCATCCGGGTATGCAATACTTAACCAAATGGTTAACAATATGCCGATGCGGCTTGACCGGGTGTTCGGTGCGCTTGCCGATCCTACGCGGCGCGCCATTCTGGAGCGGCTGACGGGCGGCGACGCAATGGTAACGGAGCTTGCTGCGCCGTTCAACAGCTCTCTGCCGGCCATCTCCAAGCACCTTCACGTTCTGGAGGAGGCCGGCCTCATAGTACGGCGCGCCATCGGCCGCAAACGCATCTGCAGTATTGTGCCATCCGCCATGTTGAGCGCCGAGGAGTGGCTCGATACGTATCGGCGCTTCTGGACGGAACGACTGGACGCATTGGAAGAGACCCTAAAATCGGATGAGGAGAATGAGATATGAGTCAGGATACGGTTGCGAGTGCTGCCAGCCTGGTGATCAAGCGGACGCTGGCTGCGCCCGTGGAGAAGGTTTGGCGTGCGTGGACGGACCCGGCGCAGATGGCGCGGTGGTTCTTTCCGAACGAGCGGTGGAACCAGTCGACGGTGGACATCGACCCGGTCCCGGGCGGCCGGTTCAGCGTGAAGATGAACCATTCGGACGGCGATGTGTTTCATCTGACGGGCCATTACGTGGAGATTACTCCCGGCGAGCGCCTCGTGTTCACATGGTCGGGCAGGCATGGCGACGACTGTACCGATGAGTCGCTTGTCACGGTTGAACTGAAACCGGCCGCAGCCGGAACGGAGCTCACGCTCACGCATGAACGGATCACGGCGGCTGAGGAGCGCGAGCAGACCCAGGCGGGATGGACGGGCTGTCTCGAGACTCTGGCGAAGTTCCTCTGCGATGTGGCGCCTGCAGGCGGTTAGACTGCACGCAGATGCTGCCGCTGCCACTGCTTCCGGCGCAGCGGCAGCATTCTGCCATTTAACGGGCCGCCGTGCACCGGCGCCGCCTCGCTATCGAGGTGGCTTGGCTGCTGCGGCGCGTGAACCGAATTCCGTGGCCCCGATCACTACCGGACGCGCGAATGGCGCTATCCAGACGGGTTAGCCAGCAGATCGGTGAAGACGAATCCGTCACGCTCCACGGTTTCGCCGTGCAGAACCGCTATGGGATGGACAAACATCGGCCCATCCCACGCGAATGTGTGGAACTCACCGCGCTCGCCGCACGGATCCGCCTCTGCGGGCAGGGCGTTGAGCAAGTCGGCGTCAAACTGCCGCCCGGCGAAATCTCGCGGAATCTGGCCAGGATCGACGCAGGTGATGTGCGCCCGAAGGCCGCCATCGATCATTTCGTGAGCCAACTGCGTGGTGTTGATCCCCCACAGGGGAAAGACCGGCACGTAGGCCGTGCGTTCTGCCAGCTTCTCCTCGCGGTAACGGCGGACATCCTCCAGAAACAGGTCGCCAAAGGCCACATGTGTGAATCGCCAGTGAGACTGCGCTAGATCCAACGCACGCTCCATAACCGCCTCATACTCCGAGTTTGAGCAGGGCCAGGGCAGCGGGGCCGTGAGCATGGGCAAATTGGCGGCGTGCGCTTGCGCTTCCACAAGCTCACGGCGGACTCCGTGCATCGCGACGCGGTCGAACCGGGCGTTCATGGTGGTGAGCAACCCCACGACCTCCAGGTGCGGCGACTGGCGCAGGACATGCAGCGCCCACGCGGAGTCTTTGCCGCTGCTCCAGGAGAGGAGTACGCGGTTGCGCGGTGTCGCCTCTGAGGCTCGATGGGTATCTTGTGGTGCGGATTGGCGTCTCATATTGAACCTGATGAACGTGGACTGAGCGTGTGATCGAGCCGGGTTGCCCGGCTTGCGTGCCTGTGCACCACCGTCACGCCGACCAGTAACGCCGGCGGTTACGGTTGCCGCCCGCAGCCTCGAGCTGACGCGCACGAAAGGCATACGACACGAAGATCGGTTGTGCCGGCGCTTCGCAGCCGTCCGAACCGCCGGTGAGCGGGCGTGTTGTACCCGGCGTGACGCCACCCACGGCTTTCGACTTCTACGCCAGCTTGCGGCGGCGTTCCAGCAGCCACTTCATCGGACACCAGTCTGTGAACCCGCTCTGGAGCAGGTTGATCCCGACGAGCAGTGTTACTACCAGCCACCAGCGATTCACCAGCAGCGCGGCGAGAACCGTTGCCGTGACCGCCACTCCTGCGATAAGGCGCAGGCTTCGTTCCACATACATCCTCTTACCCCTTTCGGTTTCTCGCTCCGATCGTTACGCGGCGGCGCCGGACTGGCGGCGCTTCATGCCGAAGTAGAGGACCGGCACGGTGAAGCGTGATATGAGAGTTGATGCGACTTCGCCCGCCATCAGCGAGATCGCAAGGCCCTGGAATATCGGGTCGAACAGGATTACGGATGAACCGACTATCACGGCGGCCGCAGTCAGCAGCATGGGTCGAAATCGCGTAACACCGGCATCGATGACGGCCTGTTCGAGCGGCATTCCCTGGCGCAGTCGAAGATCGATGAAGTCGACGAGAATGATTGAGTTCCGAACGATGATGCCGGCTCCCGCGATAAACCCAATCATCGACGTCGCGGTGAAGAACGCTCCCAGCGCGGCATGCGCCGGCAGTATGCCGATGAGCGTCAGTGGGATTGGAGCCATGATCACGAGTGGCGTTGTAAAGGACTGAAACCAGCCTACCACCAGAATGTAGATGATGACCAGAACGCCCGCAAAGGCTATTCCGAGGTCACGGAACACCTCGTAAGTGATCTGCCATTCGCCGTCCCATTTCATGGAGAGGTGGTCCGTGGAGCGCGGCTGACGAATGGAGAGGATGTTCATGCGCGCGCCACCCGGAAAGCGAAGCGCGGCCAGCCTGGGATTCATGGCCAGGATGGCATAAACCGGGCTCTCCTGCCGGCCCGTGACGTCACCGGTGACGTAGATCACCGGCAGCAGGTTCTTGCGGTACCTGCTGGTATCGGCGGCGATCCGGCGCGCGTGGACGAGTTCTCCAAGCGGTACCATGGATCCGTTGGATCCGGCCACGTTGAGGCTCTCCAGTGCAGCAATGCCGCTTCGATCGTTCCGGCTCAACCGAACATCCAACGGCACGTCCTCACGCGCTTCCGGGTCGTGTGCCAGCCCCACTTCCTGGCCGCCGAGCGCCAGCTGCAGTGTCTGCGCAATTTCGGCAGAGTCGACTCCGCTCAGCGCCGCCTTCTCGCGGTCCACGTGGAATTGCCAGGTAGGTTGGGCATCGTCCACCGTCCAGTCCACATCCGTGACGCCGGCAGTTGTGGTGAATATCTGTTTGATGCGCGCCGCGGCGGCGAGCCTGGATTCGGCGGTTGGCCCGTAGACCTCCGCGACCAGTGTTTCCTGCACCGGCGGACCCGGCGGTACTTCGGCAACCTTCACCCGCACACCCCAATTCCGCGCGATGCGAGCGATATCGGGCCGTATGCGCTTGACGATATCATGGCTGCCGGCCCTGCGGTCGGCCTTCGGCACGAGGTTCACCTGGATGTCTGCTTGCCATGCCTTATCCCTCATGTAATAGTGGCGAACGAGGCCGTTGAAGTTGAATGGCGATGATGTGCCGATGCTGAGTTGGTAGTTGCTTACCTCTGGAATGCGCGCCACGTAGTCGCCAAGAGCGCGGGCAGCCGCTGCAGTCTGCTCCAGAGTTGTGCCGTTGGGCATATCCACGATGATCTGAAACTCGTTCTTGTTATCGAAGGGGAGCATTTTAACGATCACCGATTTGGTGAAGAGCAGCGCAACCGCTCCGACCATCAGCAGACCGACCAGTGTGAAGAAGGCAAGCCGCGCGCGCGTCGACCTCAGAAGCGGAACCATAATGGCGCGATAGAGTCGCGTGAGCCGATCCGTTCTATCTTCCTCTCGCCCTGGCGCTTCCATCCTCGGCGGTTCGTGGGTTGGGCTTTTGTGAAGCAGGCGGTACGCGGCCCAGGGCGTCACGATAAACGCCACAGCAAGCGAGAAGAGCATGGCGGCCGAGGCGCCGACCGGAATGGGACGCATATATGGGCCCATCAAGCCTCCGACCATTGCCATCGGCAAAATCGCGGCGATAACCGTAAACGTAGCCAGTATCGTGGGATTGCCGACTTCATCCACCGCACGGACGGCGGCCGCGATTGGGCTGGCGTGAGTGCCGGCGGGCATCCGGTAGTGCCGCACGATGTTCTCTACCACCACAATCGCATCATCCACGAGGATACCAATGGAGAATATGAGTGCAAAGAGCGTGATCCGGTTCAGCGTGTAGCCATAGAGGTAGAAGACCAGCAGCGTCAGCGCCAGTGTCACCGGAATGGCGATCGCCACCACGAGCGACTCCCGTATACCGAGGACAACTGCGATGAGCAGCGTCACGGAGACCACGGCGATCAGCATGTGAAACAGGAGCTCGCTGGCCTTTTCGTTTGCAGTTTCGCCGTAATTGCGTGTCACCGTGAGCCGCACGTCGTCCGGCAGAAGCGATCCGCGCAGCGCGTTGACGCGAACCATCACGGCATCTGCCACGGCAACTGCGCTCGTCCCCTTGCGCTTTGCCACGCTAATGGTCACGGCCGGTTCCAGCGCGGGCGCATCTGCGCGATGCGCTGCCCTGCCGTAACCGAAGAGCACGTAGTTGGTTGGCCGCGCCGGACCCTCATGTACTGAAGCCACGTCTCCCACACAGATCGGCCGAGCCCCTACCACCGAGACCACAACGTGAGATACATCGGCGGCGCTCCGGAGGTATTCGCCGGCGTCCACCGCGATCTGCGCATTGCTCTGTGTAAAGGCGCCTGCTTGCGACCGCTGGTTGGCGTGGCGGATCGAGTCGGCAACTGCCAGCGGCGTCACATGGAACGCTGCGAGCCGCGCGGCGCTCAGGTCAACCAGCAGCCTCCTTCGTGGGCCGCCGATGATGCGCGTCGCCGACACATCCGGCGTCTGCTTGATCGTCTCTTCGAGGCGTGAAGCAAGCAGGCGGAGCTGGTAGGCCGAACTGTTGGCGCTGTGGAGCGTTATCGCCAGCACCGGAACATCATCAATAGAACGAGCCTTGATGATGGGAAGCGAGGCGCCGGGGGGAATGATGCTGTAATTGGACTGCAGCTTTTCGCGAAGGCGGACAAGGCTTGCGGTTTCATCTTCACCGACGCGGAAGCGGACAGTAACCAGCGACTGGCCAGGTGAGGAGGTGGTGGTGATGTACTCCACTCCAGGAATTTCCCACAGCAGCTTCTCCATGGGTACGCTGACCCGCCGTTCGACCTCGCGTGCAGTGACACCCGGCATCGTAACGATCACGTCCATCATCGGTACGATAATCTGTGGCTCTTCTTCCCGAGGAGTTTTCAGGACGGCGAAGAGACCGAGGGCTAACGAGGCAATGATTATCAGCGGCGTGAGACGCGAGTTGATGAAGGCCGCGGCAATGCGGCCGGCGATACCGTCACGCGGCTGCGCCGGGCCTACGGCGCCGTGCTGCCGTTCGTGACTCATTGCTGTACCTTCGCGCCATCGCGAAGTCCCTCGACCGGAACGGCAACCACCCGTTCGCCTGCATTCAGGCCCGAGCTTACGGCGACGAGCTTGCCAACCCGTTCGCCGGTCTCCACAAGCCTTAGATGCACGATGCCGGCCGCCGCGACCATCACAAACCTCAGCCCCTGCCGCGACATGACCGCGGCTTGCGGCACAAGGATCTCGCGCCGTGCTCCAATGACGAACTTCGCCCGGCCAAACGCGCCCACGGCACCATCGTACGAGTTCGGCAGGTCTATCTTGACCGCGAACGTATGGCTGGTGTTGTCACCCTCCGGCGCGATCTCGGCAACCGGCGCCATGACCCATGAACCGCCTCCAATGCTGAGCGGTACCAGGCTCCCCGCGGCGATCCGACCCAATACACGTTCCGGCGCTTGCACCAGGAGGCGCAACCGCCCACCTTGAACCGTCAGCAGTGGCACGCCCGGCACCGCCATCGCCCCTGGGTCCGCCATCCGCTGCGCCACGACGCCGTCAAACGGCGCGGTTATTCGGGTGTACGTCGAGGTGACCACGGCTGCATTCAGCGATGCCGCCGATTGTGCGAGCTGCGCCCGAGCGCTGATCACCTCCTGCCGACGCACCTGGACCTGCATCGCGATGGCCCGAGATTGCTGCAGGGCTGCTCTTGCCGATTTCAGGCCGGCGCCGGCTTGCGCCACGGCCTCTTGAGCGGCACGCACGTCTTCGGCGCGGCTGCCCTCAGCCGTCAGGCTCTGTGCCTGCTGCGCCGTTTGCCATCGCGCCTGAGCGACCTGGAACTGGCTCCGACTTTCATCCATGGTTTGGTCCGAGATCGCCCCCTCGTCATGCAGCTGCGTCATGCGCATCAGGTTTTGCTGTGCCAGCGCAAACGATGCATGCGCCTCGTTAACGGCAAGGGCTGCCTGGGCGCGTTCCTGTGGCCGCGGACCAGCGGTGGTGCGCTGAAGGCGGGCCTCAGCCGCGCTCATTGCGGCCGCTGCCTCGTTGACGTGCGCGGCCGCATCGGCAATGCCGGCCACGCTGGTTGCGGCCTCCATTGCGGCCCTCACATGCGCCATCTGCAAACCGGCTCGCGCCGTGTTCACGTCAGCCGTCGCCTGCGCCTCGGCAGCTGTGAGGTCGCGGCCATCCAGGGTCATCAGAAGCTCACCGCGCTTCACCCGTTCACCCATGTGGACCATCACCGCCGTGACGCGGGAGGTGATGCGCGATGAGAGATCGGCCCGCTGCTGCGCTTCAACGGTTCCTGATGCCGTGACGTACTCCGGCACCCATGTCGCCGCTGCGGCCGCTGTGATGACCGTGGTGACCGGAGCGGTAACTGCGGGGGCCGCATGCGCCGAAGTCGATTCCATTCGCAGCAAGGTGAAGAGGCCCACGGCGACAAAAACGGCGCCGGAAGCCGCCGCCACTTTACGGCCCGGCCGCGAAAGGGGCCGTTGAGAATCGGTAGTTGGGTTTCCAACTGTCATTGCAACCTCCATATCCGAAACCGTCGGTCTGCCAATCCGCGACGAGGCACAAGCAGCGAACGGCAGGGCTCACCCGCGCGGCTGATTCCGGCGGATGCACTGCAGAAGAAGAAGCACACTCGCATCCTCGATCTGGTAGAGCACAAAGCTGCCGTTGCGCTGTGCGCGCAGCACATGCTGGTCCTTGAGGATTCGCAGCTGCTGGCTGACCACGGCCTGGGGTGCGGCTGCTGCGTCGGCGATCTGGGTGACGTTGCGCGGCCCGCCTTCGTGTTCGAGGAAGTCGAGTATTCGCAACCGTATCGGATGTGCGACCGCGCGGATCATAGGCGCTACGCGTTCAAGGGTGGCCATATCAATGAGTTCGTTGGTCATATTCTTCCTGGAGCAACTGAATATCAGCATATCTCAATATTCATATATAGTATGCATGAGTGCGCCGAATAGTTCCCATTGAATCGGCGCCAAGTCGCACATAACCGCGACTGGAGGTGCTGCGCCGGCCATAGCGACGCCACGAAAACCTGGCTGACCCCGCCGTCATCCAGGATAGCGTCGAGTCAACGGCGTTTGATGGTTCCGGATCTGCCGGCTCACCCGCAGGCGCGGTGGCGTCGGACGAACCCTCCGCCATCGTCGGATTGCGGCGCGCCCATGCGTCCCGCACGACCAATATGTTTCACTGCCGGATGGGCGAATGGGAGGTACGGGACAAGCTGGGGTTGTTTGGCGTTACCCCGTATATGAGACACATCGACTTTTGTTCAGGCGCCGCGGCCTATAGGCGGCACTGGCGCAGCCACAAGCCACGTGCCCGGCGCGGCAGCTTCCAGAAACGCCCGCGCCGCGCTGGCCTGGTCCAGCAGCTTTTCGTCCGCGGGGCTGTGACCGCTTACGGGCGTGTCCCACTGCGCTGTGTACCAGCCGGATCGGCGGCGCCCGGAGGTGTGCAGCCAGAGGAGCGCGCGCAGTGTCACCTGTCTCCAGTTGGCATCGCCATCGGCCCGGTACAGCGCTTCGAATCCCTCCAGCAGCAGGTGTGCGAATGCGCCGCCATCTTTGACGCCACCCGTGACCGGGTCGATCCAGCGGCCTACAGCCGCGCCGCCGCTCTGTTCGGCCAAAGCGAGAAAGCTGTGGTGGTTCGTGATGCGCCACAACGCGCATTCGGCGCGAATCATGAGCGCTGTGTTGTACGACCATTCGGTTTTGTCGACAGTGCCATCGGCATTCACATGGTCGAAGTAGAGTCCCGTGGCGTCACGCAGGTTTGCACGCGTCCAGCCTTCCAGGCGCTCACCGGCCGCCAGATCCCTGGCCTTGTGCGTAAGCTTGTATAGTTCGAGTGCGCCCACAGCCGCCGGTGCATTTGAGCACGTGTTTTTCGATTTCCGGTCGCGCTCGCGCCACCAGATGCCGCCGCGAAGTGCGGAGTCTTCGCCGCTCAGCACGAATCGGAGGGTCTTCTCCGCTCGCAGCAAATCCGCGGGGCGGTGCGCGATGCTGTACGCCTCGATCAGGTCGAGCGTCATCCACGCGTTATCGTCATAGTAACAGTCGGGCGGCTTTGGGAGCGGCAGCACATCGTAGCCTCCGAGTGGCCGGTCACTGCGCCAGTAGGCGTCCAACCCGCGTACGCAGCGGTTCATCCGCCCGGCTTTGCGCGAATCGAGACGTGCGGCAGCCGCCAGCGCAGCGAGTTGAACACCGCATCCCCACATAAATGCCGGGTGCTGCGGTGCGCCACGGGTGGAGGCGTCGGCATAGAGCGGACCGCTACCTATGAGGAACGACCGGTCGATCCGTCGCTCCAGGCGCCCGCCCCAGCGAGCGAGTTCCGAGCGGCCCGGCGGTTTCGGCGTCTGCGACCTGGGCGGCGCTGCGGCTGCAGTCAGAGGCGCAATAAGCAACAGGAGGAGGAGGAAGGCTGTGCGGCGGTATACTGGCATTGGGTTGCATGGGAGCGCTCAGCAGCCATCAGCACGTTGCCATGCGAGCAAACCACCGCGGAGCGGCGCGAAGCACCACGCTCTTTATAATCACGGCGGTACTCCTGATTCTGCTTGCGGCCGGCGGCGTTGCAACCGTAATTGTACTGCGTGTTCTGCACCCGTCGCGCTCGTTCCTGAAGAACACCCTCATCGAGGAAGCCCGGCCGATCTACCAGCGCGATATCGAGCGGATGAGCGCCATTCGCCCGGCTCAGGAGCCGAGGCTGACGTTGGGGCATATCGATTGTGTGATTACGCCAACGGGTAATGTACAGTACCCGTGGTCAGGCACGCTTACCGTCTTCTCGGCTGCGTATGGCGGTCCATCCGGAGCGCATCCGGGTGGAAAGCTTCCCCCGCCGCGCACGTACCGGTTCCGCTGGCACGATCGACGATGGACCCAGGAAACGGCTGGTGCAGGAGGCTGACACGATCCGCTGGATCGAGCGCGGCACACATGTCGAATGCGCCCGCGGGCTCGCAGGTACCTTCCCATTCTCCGTCCAACCTCTCCGCGTCCGGCTGGTTGAACCTCCTCGCCGGTAGCGATACTCTAAAGCGTGGCCGGCAACGCTCTCTTCTACGGAACCAATGAACACAACCATCCATCAACGGCCCGCGGAGCTGCTGCAGCAGCTCCTGCGGTTCAACACCACTAATCCTCCGGGAAACGAAGCTGCATGTATCGGCTTTATCCGTGACCTACTGGCCGAGTACGGTGTGCCGTCGCAGCTGATTGAAAAAGCCGATGGGCGCCCGAATTTGATCGCCCGACTTACCGGCTCAGGATCGGCGCCACCGCTGCTCTTGCAGGGCCACGTGGATGTGGTGCCGACGGCGGGCCAAAGCTGGACGCACCCCCCGTTTGCCGGCGAGCTCCATGACGGCATGATCTGGGGCCGTGGCGCGGTGGATATGAAGGGTGGCGTGGCGATCATGCTCGCGGCGTTCCTGCGCGCGAAGGCGGAGAACGCATCGCTGCCCGGCGACGTTATCCTCTGTATCCTCTGTGATGAGGAGGCCGGTGGTGACAATGGCGCCAGGTTTTTGTGCGAGGAGCGCCGCGACCTGTTTGCCGGTGTGAGGTTCGCCATCGGAGAGTTCGGCGGCTTTTCACTGCAGGTTGCGGGTCGCACGCTCTACCCGATCATGGTGTCGGAGAAGCAGATATGCTGGATGCGCGTGCGGTTTCGTGGTCCGGGTGGCCACGCTTCATCGCCGATTCATGACACGGCGATGATTCGTGCCGCCCGCGCGATCCAGGCGTTGGATGAGCATCCTCTCCCGGTTCATATCACGCCCGCCGCATGCGCCATGTTCAGTGGGTTCGCCGAGGCTCTGCCGGAACCTGCTGCCGGGCACTTCCGGGATCTGATGGTGGCGGAAAAGGCGGACGCGGCGCTGGAGCACCTGGAGCCGTTCCGCAAAATCATCGCGCCGCTGATTCGCAATACCGCGTGCCCCACTATCATCGCGGGCGGCAGCAAGGTGAACGTGATTCCGTCGGAGGTCGTGATGGAGGTGGATGGCAGGCTGCTGCCCGGAATGACGCCGGTTGATATGACGCGAGAACTCGGGTCTCTGGTTGGTGAGCACGCCGAGATTGAGATTGTTCGGCATGACCGCGGCACGCCAGCGCCGGACATGGCGCTGTACCCGACGCTGGCCGATATCCTGTGCCGAGAGGATCCCGGCGCGGCGGCAACGCCGCTGCTGCTTGGGGGTGTGACGGACGCGCGATTCTTTGCTCAGATCGGTATCCAGACGTATGGCTTCTTACCGATGAAGTTCCCGCCGGATTTCGACTTCTGGTCCACCGTGCACGCGGCTGATGAGCGCGTACCAGCCGGCGCCATCCTGTTTGGCGCAAACGCCGTCTTTCAGGCGCTTCAGCGATTTGGAGCCGCGTCTTAGTCGGCTACTGGTCCAGGATGTCGCGTTCCGGCCGCTTCACGTCGGTCCAATGATCGTCCGGCATCCGGCCGCGGCAGATGGTGCTGTTCTTGGTCCAGCCATCGTCCAGCGATCGAACCTCGCCCGCGGCATACCGGATGGTCATACCGCAACGGCGGCGGTTCGAGGTGTTGGGCTCGGAGCCGTGGATGAGCATGTCGGCATGCAGCGAGATTTGCCCGGCTTTCAACTCAAACGGAACCGGCTTTCCGTAGTTTTCGGCGCCTTTGATTTTCTGCGGGAGGACGCTGTTCTCGTCGGCACCGCTCATATCAAACTCCACCATTCCGAGCGTATGCGTTCCCGGGATCACCTGCATGCAGCCGTTGCCCAGGTCCGAGTCATCCACTGCCAGCCACATCGTGACGGTATGCGCGGGCGTGAGCGGCCAGTACGAGGCGTCCTGATGCCACGATACCACCTTACCGTCGCCAGGCATCTTGCAGAAGTACTGCGTGCCCCACGCCACGATGTTGGGGCCGAGTAGATCCTGCACGTAGTCCAGGATGATTGGATTGTGTGCGATATCCCAGTACGGTTGGCTGAACCGCATCATGCGGCGCAATGAATAGCTATCGCCCCCATCTTTCAGTTGTTTCGCCAGCAGCCGGTCGAAGTAGTGGCGATGCTCCAGTATCTCGTCATCGGAGAATACCGGCAGGCCTTTCAGGTAGCCGTTGGCATTGTACGATGCAAGCTGCTCTTGCGTAAGGCGAAGCGGATGCTCGGCGCCGGCAGGGTGGAAGGTGAGATCACGCTCCAGATTGTCCCACGTAACCGAGTCGTCAAAGGTTCTTTGGGCCAGGTTCACCATCGAACAGTTCCTCCATGTTGGAGCAGGATGCGCTGCCGATTAGCATTCATGAGTGGTGGGCGGAAGTCCTGCAGGCGGGTCGCGGTAACTCCCGCGGCGGCCGGCCCCGTGGAGCGCCCGGAGGCGAATTCTGCCGGCACACGTCGCTCTATCTGCCGTGTAGCGCCACCACGAACCGCGCCGTTACGCTGACGGCAGCGGGCTTTGTGCGGACTGCATCCTCGTGGAGCAGTCCAATCGGGTAGCGGCTGGATGCGCCAAGCGCAGCAACCTCAATCCTGTGACGGCCCGGCGACAGTCTGCGTAGATCGATCCGAAAACCGTCGGTGGCGATGTGGGTCGCGATGCGTTTGCCATCGAGATTGACGTTGTAACCGGCCGGCGCTCTTCCGGCTACCCTCCAACGAACCAACAACCAGGGCCCGTGAACCATCTCACCGCTGGTGGGATGTTCCAGAGCGATGAGCGTGGTTGCCGGATGCGGTTCATGGTACATGCGCACCAGGGCTTTCGTAAGGTTGTAGTACTGGTAGCCCCATCCGCCACTTCCGCGATAGCCGTGAGCCGTGAGCGAGGTCGGCTCGATGTCATCGGAGAGCTCCGGCGTGTAACAGTCCTCGAACTGATCTTTGTTCGGGCCGCCTCCGCCGCCTTTCGGCTGGCCGGCGAACTCGTTCCACTGGTTGATCAGCAGAAACCGTGGACGCACCCGCATGGCGTACTGCCACTGCGTGAGATATGTGGAGCCTCCCAGCCGCCCACGCGCCTGCGGATAGGTCCAGCCTCCCGCACCAAAGTATGCCGGCGTGATGGTGAGCGCCTCCGGCATGCCCTCAAACGACGTTACGATCGGTAGCAGCGACCCGTCCATCCAACTCCAATATCCGGCCTGTGCGAGGTGGTTTGCCTGAAACTGGCTGCCCATCCAGCGTACCGTGAAGGGCGTTGAAGCCAGCGGCGGCATCGTGGCGCGGAAGGCGGGCCCGCCGCCATCGAATGGCACGATGAGCGGCTTTCCGAGGTAATGGAGCCACAGTCCGCTGTATTTGGAATTCCGCACATAGTGCGCATAGACCCAGTCCATCTCCTCGTGCAGCGCTTCTGTGGTCGTCGGCGGCCCATTATCCAGGCCGAGCAACAGCGTCACACGTGGAACGCTGACTCCCTCCTTTCGCATCGCGGCGAACACATCCAGCGTCTCGGTGGTTGAGCGGATAAGTTCATCCACGCCGGGATCACGCTCGCGCCAGTGCTTCTTACTCCACAGGTTGTTGGACCAATCGATGAGGAGATAGTCGATTCCGGCCTCCGTCAACCAGAGCGCGTGCTGCCGGATCACGCTGCGGTCAAACGAACTGTAATCTCCCAGCTCGGGTACGGCTTCGGCGGTATCCCAGCGCGCGTTGAGCGGCGTGAACCAGGGTTCCCACTCCATTCCAACCAGGTGGTTCGGATCGAGGGGCGGCCGATGGATCGTCCGGGATCGGACGCGGATCGTGATGGAGTTACTGCGCAAGGACCCAGCAGGTGCAGGCTCGCCAACGCGAAACGGGTCCATCGCCTTCATGCCCGGCCATCCAGTGATTGTGCGGCCCCACACACCTCCGCCGACCGTCGCGATCTCGGTAGCCGGCTTGCCCGAAGGCGCCACGTTTTCCGGCCAGCCGGCCGGCTGCGATGAAGAGACGCTCCATGAGCGGTCCGTAGCCAGTGACCTGGTGGCGCCACGACCGCGGATGGCCAGCCGAGCGAGCAGTCCGGCGGGTCCCGAGCCGTTGTGCGCCTCAACCGTGAGAATATTGGAGCCGGCATGCAGGACGGACGCCGGCACCGCAGCGTGCTGCACTGCATGATAGTCCGAACCGGCAGCAACTCTCCGTCCGTTGATCCACGCTTGAAAGGAATCGTCGCAGGTGATGTCGAGCTGGGCAAGTGTCGCGCGAAACTTCAGGTTGAAGCGGCGGGTGATGAATACCGTCTGGTTATCGAGGGTGACGTTCGACCATATCCAGTGCGCCGGATCGGGCGCGGTTTGCGGCGTGATCAGCGCCTCGATTTCGGCGGCGCCAACGTTCGGGAGCGGCAGTAGAAGCAGCGCTTTCCCGGCTGGGCCGGAGCGCGCCGGCGCTCCCCACTGCTTCCCGTTGACGTAGGGCCAGAGCTCGGCGCCCGGTACGGCGCGCCCGCGAGCGTCCCGCACCTCGGCACTCACGGCGGCCGTTCGGCCCATGCCTATGGCGGCGGTATCCGAGCGGAGACGGATGGAGGAGGGAGGCGCGAACGACAAAAGCGCCGTCAATGCGATAGGCAGCATAGTCTGGATCCTTCGTCAACTACCACGCCGGCGGCAGCAGCATCGCTCCTCGCCGTCGGTTCAACTCACCGGTCTGCACGCGCGGATCCCCACAAGAGCCTGGTCGGCGCTCCCGTCGTAAACTGCCGTGGCGCATCTGGCTTTCCGCCTCCCAATACGTGGGATCCGGCGTCATCACAGGCCGTTACCAGGAGCTTTCGCGGTACTCGTTCCAAACGCGGTTGTAGACTCGCAGCGTATCAGCGGCGATATGCGTCCAACTGAAGTGAGAGTCGACGCGCTTGCGTGCTCGCTTCGCCAGCCGGAGAGCCGTTGCGCGGTCTTGAAGCACGCGCGTTACTCCCCAAGCCAGGCTTTCCGGATTATTGGCCCAGGTAACGGTGCCGGAAAGGTCGTGCTCAACCACTTCCGGCAGACCGCCTGCATCCGACACGACGACAGGCGTGCCGGCGGCCATGGCTTCAAGGGCGACGATGCCGAACGGTTCATAAAGGCTTGGGAAGCAGGCGACATCGGCTACCCGGTAGAGCCTCAGGAGCGCGTCATCGGAGATAAACCCGGTGCAGAACACGTTGCCGCCGACACCAATACTGTGGGCGAGGTCTACAAGATGCTGCCGGTGCCCACCGCCGGCGATCACCAGTTTTACGCCGCCGCTGGCGGAGCGAATCTGCGGCATGGCTTCCACCAGTATCTGCGCTCCCTTTTCGCGCACACCTCGCCCGACAAACAACACCAGCTTTTCGTCTGGAGCTGCAAATCGAAGCCGGAAGTCGGCCGCTTCCGCTGCACTGAAAGGAAAGTGGAACTTTTCGGCGTGTATGCCGTTCGGGATCACGTCGATTTTGTCGCCCGGGCAGTTGAGAGCAAACTCCACCTCGCGGCGCATGAACTCCGCGCAGACGATGACGCGCCACGCCTCGGTTGTGAGCCACACCTCGGTATCGTTGATGTAGTGGTTGGTATCGGTGTGAATGCCCTGGTTTCGCCCGAACTCAGTAGCGTGAATTGTGCCGACCAGCGGTAGTTTGAAGGCATGCTTCAGCTCCACGGCGGCGAAGCTCGCGACCCAGTCGTGGGCATGCAGCAGCACCGCCTCGCCTTCACCGAGCGACTTGGGGTCAATTGGAGCGCGTCCCTTCTTGCGGCCCAGCCAGTCATGGCAGAGCGCCCAGGCGCGGTCGCGCATGGCGGCGTTGAGTTGATGGAGCCAGTGAAAGAAGTCGGCATGCCCGCCCGGAGCGTCGTATGGCGCCACGCGATGAATATGGACGCCGCGCACAACCTCCTCGGCGGGCGCCCCCGGGAAGTCACACGTTACAACGTGCACCTCCAGCGTTGGGTCGGCCGCAAGTGCCCACGAAATCTCTTCTACATGGCGGGCAATGCCGCCAACGATTCTTGGCGGATACTCCCACGTCAGCATCAGGATGCGCACGTCAACTCCTTTTGGCGCGTGCCGACGCCGAATGCCGGCCGTCTCGCAAGGCCAGCCCGGGAGCCTTTCAATCCATTTCGACCGGTCCAGGCGGTGGTTTCAAGTGGCGTGCCCGGTATTCAGCCAGCAATGCGCGGTACTCCGCCTTCTCGCGAGCATACACGGCGGCGGCGTTGTGCAGTTGCTGCCTCAAGCTGTCGCGCCGCATCGCTTCCTGTTTCATCACCACCAGGGAGACCAGAATGCACACCGCGGGTAGCAAAAGGAACAGACGATCCGAGGAAGTGAGCGGCTTCAATGGAGGCCGGCTTTCATCTGGTTGACCACAACGGTAGTATTCTGCAGGTTGCCCTGCGTGTCGTTCAGGGCATCATCGTACAGAGCTGCGACCTTGCCGATTCGGACCGTTTGAATCATAGCCAAAGCCAAAACGGCCAGTGTGGCAACCATGATGAAAATACGGGTGGTGAACCCGATGGCATTCGAAGGCGCCGCGCCCGAGCTATTATCGTTTGGACCGGATGACACCGCAACCTCCCGCAGTGCGGCACGGGCCGATTCCGCGCGCTTTAGCGCAGTGCGGCAGCCAACGCCGCCCGTGCAACCTGAGTCTCCTTCTCATTATGCCACTAAGCGACCTGCTTGCGGTCGCCAGGCGCTGCAATTGCCACCAGCGCCGATACCAGGCACAACCAGCCGAACATCCAGCCACCGCGGACGAAGATCGTCGTTCGATGGGCCATGGCAACCGGCACATCGATCATTGTCGGACCCGCTGTGACCACTCGCGCAACGGAAGCCCCGTGCGAATCGCAGGCAAACGTACTCCCTGCCGTATCGGCGGCGGCAAGCCATAAGCCGGTTTCCGCACTTCGCATTCTCAGTATCTGTCGCTGCTGTGCGTTCTGAACCGGTCCCCACCGGGCCGGATTATCACTTGGGGCGAGGAGCAGTTGCGCGCCGTTACGCGCCAGTCGAAGTGACACGTCGGGACTATCCAGGTCGTAACAGATCGCGACGCCGACGCGGCCGAACGCCGCCGGGAATACGCGCGCATCGCGTCCCGGCGTGCCATCACGGAACATCGGCACGGGATGGTTCTTGTGGTGAACGCCCAGTACCGTCCCGTTTGAGCCAATGACGAATGCGGCGTTGAAGTACGCGTCGGTGCTGCGGTTCGGCACATCCCTGGCGCCGAATACGAACAGGGCGTGCTGGTCGGCCGCAAGCGCGCGCAGCTTTTGCCACAGCTTCGGGTTCCACCGAGGATCGGACATAAAGCTGTATTCCGACCAGAGGATCGCGTCGAGCCTCCGCCGTGCGGGTACGGTCGAGAGCGCGAAGTGGACGCTGTCATCCTCGCTTTGTGCCTGCACCAGGCGGATAACTACGGGATGTTCCGGGCGCATCGGAGAGCGCGGAAGCAAGCAGACAGCGCCCCAGCTAGCGAGCGCCGCGATGCCGATCCGCGGTCGAAACCGCGTGCGGGCGATCTGCGTGGCAAGCATCACGAGAAGGAATGAGACGCCGTAGGAGCCTGCGACTGCCGCAATAGGCCAGAGTGGCGCGCCTCCGAGGGCGGCGTATGCGATGCCGCCGACGCTGGTGCGCGGCCAAACGACCTGCTCACGCAACACCTCCAGCGCGACGCATAGCGCTGGTGCCGCGAGCCAGGCGGGAATCCGGGCGCGTCGCGACGAGCACCAGGCAAGAGCCGCGCCAAATAGTGCCGGCCAGCACGCAGCAATTGCCCAGAGTGAGATCGATGCCGATCCAAACAGCCGGGTGAGCCAGAAGAGAGTGATCGCCGACCACGGATAGCCGAAGCAGATGCCGGTGATGAATCCCTCTCTTGGCGACGCCTCTTCCAGCACCGCGATAAAAACGGCAAGCGCCAGCGGTATCACGAACACAAATCGATACGGCGGAAACGCGAGCGAGAGAAGCGCGCCGGCGGCTGCGGCGACCATGCATCGGGTCGGCAGGGAGGTACGGTCGCTACGGTTTGAGTGGCCCGTTTGCTCTGTCATACTCGAGAAGACGCATCCATGGCCTTCATTATTCGATTCGCCTTCAAAAGCGATTCAAGGCAAGCTGGCTTGCCACTCGGATCTGGAGACGCGGATCGTATGTCACAGACGCGCAGGCATTCGCGGGGTTCGGTATCACGATTGCGGGCAGCGACGTCCGCGCCGCGAATACGGCCACCCTCCGCTCCGCCGTCCGGGCCTCGGCCCTGTCATTCTGAACACGAAGCGCGGCCGCCAGGCATCGTGGAAGAGTCTCGGTGGGATCGTCTTGGCCCTGTCGAAGCGCGTACCGCTGCGCGACCTCTCAGCGGGACATCGAAAAAGGCAATTCAGAAAAGTTCTCCGGATGGAACTATCTGGCCCATGACAAAAAGGTTTCGCCGGCCCCTTGCCAAGTCCGTTCGGTGGCGCTGGCGCCCGTGATCCTCCACCAAGAATAGTTTGGGACAGTCTGTGAACGCGGAATCGGCGATTCGCGCGTTGAATTTACTCGCTGAAATGGTGAGTAAATGAAGCCTGAATACCGTCGTATTCCGATCAAGCTTGAGGTTGACCCTACGCGTTGCATGACGACGGCATTTGCCGGGATTATGCCATACCTTGATCTGTGGAATGCTCTGGGTATGCCAACCGGCGATATTTGTGGTAGACCGGTATCGAAGACTCGAAATTGGGATTCAACGGAGCAGCGCCGATGAACCGGAACACTTCAGGCAGCCGCGCGACGCAACGCAACGCGGCCCGTCCGACTTGGCCGTTTAATCAGCTTGCGTTGACGCTCCTGTGCGTGCTGCTGTTCGGAATCCTCCATGTCCGCTCGGCGCCAAGTTCCAGCGTCGTCATTCTGGCGGGAATGCGTGTACGGCGTTGCCCGGGACCACACCAGTTCGCGCCGGCCATCATCTATCCGTTCTATTTCGGGTACTGACACGCCCCCATTCATCCCCCAGAAGGAAAGCAAGCCATGAAGAGCGCCTATCTTGCGGCTGCGATCTTTGCAGCCACCCTGG